>JANOYJ010000333.1:0-15098 GCA_031428815.1 Phyllobacterium sp. | reverse complement strand
GCAGCAAGACGCTTGCCACCGAGCGGGGCCATCTCCTTGGTTTCCTGATGCGAGAGTTCCTCACCGGTCATACCGGCGGCAAGATTTGTGACAACTGAACAAGCAGCTACTTTCATGTCGAGGAACCGCGCGAGAATGACTTCCGGCACAGTGGACATGCCGACCGCGTCCGCGCCAAACACCCGCGCCATGCGTATTTCGGCGGGCGTCTCAAATGAGGGTCCTGAGAACCACATATAAACGCCCTTCTTGATGTCAATGCCCGTCTTGAAGGCCGCGGCCTCAAGCGCCTTGCGCATGCCTTCGTCATAGGCGTTGGTCAGTCCGACAAAGCGCCGGTCGGTCGGCTCGCCGAACAGCGGATTGGAGCCGGAGAAATTGATATGGTCCTCGATAATCATCACCGAGCCCGGCGGCATGTCATGACGCAAGGAACCGGCTGCATTGGTCAGCAAGAGATGTGTGATGCCAATGGCGGAAAGCGCCTCCAAGATGGGACGCATAGCACCGGCATTAGCATGTTCATAATAGTGCACGCGGCCCGCAATCATCACGACCGGCACGCCGGCCAGAAAACCAGCGATCACTTGGCCAGCGTGACCTGACACACCGCCTGCAGGAAAGCCTGGCAATTCGCTAAAGGGAATGCGCACCGGCTTTTCGAGTTCTCCGCTAAGACCGCCAAGCCCGGAGCCCAAGACCATAGCAATGAGCGGAGCCATGCCGCCCAAACGCTTGACCAGAACATCAACAGCCGGATTCATTTCAACGTCTCCCCGTCAAAGCCACGCGGGAAAATGTCGCCCAGCGTCATCGCTTCAATAATGCCGGTCGTGTCGCAGAGATAGAGCTTGGTTTTGGACCCGGCAAATTCTGCCAGCCGCTGGCGACAACCGCCGCAGGGGGTGCAAGACGCCATCTTTTCTGCAACGACACAGATTTCCGCAATCTTACCGCCGCCGCCCATCACGTAATGGCCGAGCATGGTGGCTTCCGCGCACCAGCCTTCGGGATAGGAAGCGACTTCGATATTGCAGCCGGAATAAATGCGGCCGTCTTCGGTGCGCAATGACGCGCCAACAGGGAATTTCGAATAGGGCGAATGCGTCTTCTGCATGGCCGACCAAGCAGCATCAAACAGATCGCGTGGTCCAAGTTCAGTGTTCAATTAACGCTCCTTCACATAGGCGACACCGCCTGCTTTGGGCGGAATGGCTTTGCCGATAAATCCGGCCAAGAGGATGACGGTAAGAATATAGGGCGATGCTGTGATCAACTGCACCGGAACCTTCCAGCCAATCCCGGGAATGCTTGCACCTTGCAGGGGTATGGCGAGCGCTTCGAGAAAGCCGAACAGAAGGCAGGCACCCAATGCACCAATTGGATTCCACTTGGCAAAAATCAGCGCGGCAAGCGCAATAAAGCCGCGTCCGGCGGACATGTTTGGCGAGAAGTTCGCCGACTGGGCGATGGCCAAATATGAGCCGGCAATACCGGCAAAAACACCGCAGATCAAAACACCCGCATAGCGCAACCGCGTAACGCTTATGCCCGCCGTATCAACCGCTGCCGGATTTTCGCCGACGGCCCTGAGGCGAAGGCCAAAGCGCGTGCGATACACCACCCACCACGTCAAAGGCACGGCGAGGAAGGAGACATAGACCAGGAGATTGTGCCCGGAAAGAAGGCCCTCATAGACCGGTCCGAGGACTGGCACGTCTTTCACCGCCATGGCTCCGGGCAATTGCATAGGTTGGAATCGCGCGGTTGTTTCCAGCTGCGGTGTTTTGCCGCCCTGTTGGTACCAAGCTTTGCCAAGAAGCGCCGTCATGCCCGCGGCCAGAAAGTTGATCGCGACGCCGGAGATGATTTGATTGCCACGCTGCGTGATGCAGGCAAATCCATGCAGCGCCGAAAAAACGACGCCTGCGCCAATGCCCGCCAAAAGACCGAAATAGGCAGAACCGGACGCATGCGCCGCGACGCCTGCAGCAAAGGCGGCGAACAGCATTTTGCCTTCAATGCCGATATCAAAGACGCCGGAGCGCTCGGAGTACAGACCGCCCAAACAGCAGAGCAAAATAGGAGTGGTGAGCCTGATGGTGGAGTCGAGAACAGACCATAAAATCGTGGCGTCCATCATGCCGCCCCCGCCGCTGTCGTTTCGCGCCGCGCAAACAAGTGCCCGAAAAACGGCCGGAACATGTTTTCAAGCGCTCCGGCAAACAGGATGACCAGCGCCTGAATGATAAGAATCATATCGCGCGAAATCGCGGGAACTTGAAATGAAAGTTCCGCGCCGCCTTGATAGAGGATGCCAAATAGAAGTGCAGCAAGCACAACGCCGAGTGGATGCGAGCGGCCCATCAAAGCGACGGCGATGCCGACAAATCCGGCACCGGCAACAAAGTCCAGTTCGACTTTGTGAACGCCACCAAGAACGGTGTTGACCGACATCAGGCCCGCAAGCGCACCGGAAATCAACATGGTCAGCATCGTCACCCTGAATGCTGATATGCCCGCATAGGCAGCGGCTGTCGGATTGAAACCAAAAGTGCGCATTTCATAGCCAAACTTGGTGCGCCAGATCAGTTTCCACACCATCCATGCGGCGAGCAAAGCCACAAAGAAGGTGAGGTTGGCCGGAGCCGAGCCGGATTTGATACCGAAAAGATCAAGTACCTGCCCGAGACGCGGAACGAAAGCACCGGATTCAAAGGGCCGCGTTTGTGGTCCCATCGCTGTGGCGGGTTTGAGCACTTTCACGAGGATATAGACCATCATTGATGAGGCGATGAAATTGAACATGATTGTCGTAATGACGATATGGCTGCCACGCCTGGCCTGCAGATAGGCAGGTATCATGGCCCATAGGGCACCAAACACCATCGATGCCAGCAGAGCCAGTGGTGCTGTAATGTACCAGGGCATGAACTTGTCGAGCGCGAGCGCAACGAGCGCAACGCCAAGGCCACCGACATAGGCCTGACCCTCGCCACCAATATTGAAAAGTCCGGCATGAAAAGCGACGGCTACCGCAAGCCCGGTGAATATGAAGCTCGTCGCATAGAACAGCGTGTAGAAAATATTGTTAACCGAGCCCAACGCACCTTTGACCAGAATGCCCAATGCGTTGAGAGGGCTTTCGCCGATGAACAGCACGACCAATCCGGCGAGCAGAAACCCGGCGAACACATTGACGACCGGCATCAGGCCTATGTCCACCCATCTGGGCAATTTTACGAAAGGTGCACTCATTCTGCCGCTTCCCGTGTCTCAATCCCGGCCATCAACAATCCGATTTCGCCTTCATCTGCGTCTGGCAGGACCTCGCCAACAATCCGGCCGGCGAACATGACGAGGACACGGTCCGAGAGTGAGCGGATTTCGTCGAGTTCAACCGATACCAGCAAAATCGCCTTGCCTGCATCGCGCATGGCGATGAGTTGCTTATGAATGAATTCAATGGCCCCGATGTCCACGCCGCGTGTGGGCTGACCCACCAGAAGCACTTTTGGGTCGCGCTCCATCTCGCGGGCGAGCACGATCTTCTGCTGATTTCCGCCGGAAAAGTTTGCCGTCTTGAGGCGACAATTGTCGGGACGTATGTCAAACTTATTAATCTTGACCTTGGCATCTTCCTGGACTTTCTCAGGATCAAGAAACGGGCCGTCGCCATATTGCGTGGCACGATGATAGCCAAGGATTGCGTTCTCATTTTCCTCGAAAGGCAGTACCAGTCCCATATGATGTCGGTCTTCGGGAACATGCGCCATGCCGCGCTCGCGCATTTTTGCAGGGTCGGCTTCCTGCGCCGGATCGATGGTCTCTCCTGAAAGAATGATCTTGCCGCCAACGGCCCTTTCGATGCCGGCGAGCGCCGCCAAAAGCTCGGACTGACCGTTACCTGATACACCGGCAATACCGACAATTTCACCATCGCGCACTGAAAATGAAACATCATTGACGCGGGCGACGCCCCATTCATCCTTGACTGTGAGATGCTCGACGCGAAGCCGTTCAGCCCCGGGCTTTGCAGGCCCTTTGGCGACTTCGAGTAAGACACGGCGGCCGACCATTAATTCGGCCAGTTGTTCGGGACTGGACTTTGCCGTCTGTACTGTCGCGACAATTTCACCACGCCGCATAACAGAGACATTGTCGGTAATGGCCATGATCTCCCGTAGTTTGTGCGTGATGAGAAGGATGGTTTTGCCTTGATTTTTCAACTGCTGAAGAATGCGAAACAAATGATCTGCTTCAGCGGGGGTGAGAACTCCCGTAGGCTCGTCAAGAATGAGCGTTTCAGCCCCGCGTGTGAGGGCTTTTAGAATTTCCACACGCTGCTGCAATCCAACCGGCAGGTCCTCGATCAATTGATCAGGATCAACGTCCAGTTCATATTCGTCTGCCAATTGTTTGAGCCGCAAACGTGCTTTGTCTTCGCCTCCTTTGAGCAGGGGGCCGCCTTCAACGCCGAGAATAATGTTCTCCAAGACAGAAAAATTTTCGACCAGCATGAAGTGCTGATGCACCATGCCAATGCCGGCGGCGATCGCATCTTGGCTGGTGCGGATATGAGCGACTTTGCCATTGAGTTTGATCTCACCGCTATCGGCATGATAAAATCCGTAGACGATCGACATCAGGGTTGACTTGCCCGCACCATTTTCGCCGATGACGCCGTGAATGGTGCCTTTTGCGACCGTCAGATTGATGTTCTTATTGGCGTGCACCGCCCCGAATTTCTTGTCGATACCGACGAGTTCCAGCGCAGGCGGATGTGATGCCGCCATTTTCAACGCCTCCTGCCATAAGTCTTTTCGGCCATATCTTGTCCCCGGACGAATAGTTCATTTATTTGACCAAGCAGTCAAATAATTTTTCTTTATGCTAAGCTAGCACGGGTTCCTCCGGGGGCAATGCGGAATCATACCTGCTCGACAGAATTGGCCGCAACCAATAGGAAGGACCATGACCCAGAACGACAGTCGCCTCACCGAGCTCGAAATGATCGTAGCGCATCAGACGCAGACGATTGAGGAATTGTCGACCATGGTGGCGGAGCAGTGGAAGGTCATCGATACGATGCGCAAGAAGCTCGATGAGATGTCAGAGCGGTTTCACTCAGTGGAGGAAAATGCGCTTGGAAGGCCGGAAATTACCAAGCCGCCGCATTGGTAAAAAAACCGCCGAGGTTTCTCGCTCGGCGGTTTAATCTCTCAATTCAATAAAAATCAATAAGGGCAGGCGTTGTCTGCCATGAAATCGTGGACTTCTACAGTGCCCGCAATGATGTCGGCTTTGGCCTTCTCAACGGCCGCCTTCATCTCATCGGTAACGAGCGCTTTGTTATTGTCGTCCATTGCGTAGTCAATGCCGCCTTCTTTCAAGCCAAGAACATTGATGCCCGCGGTGAACTTGCCTTCCTGCGCATCTTTGAATGCGTTATAAACGGCGATGTCTACGCGCTTCAGCATCGATGTCAGAACCGTACCCGGCTGGATGCCGTTCTGATTTGAATCAACGCCGATGGCGAGTTTGCCATTGTCCTTGGCTGCCTGAAGCACGCCAAGACCCGTCTGGCCGGCCGCCGCATACACAACATCTGCTCCGCGATCAAACTGGGACTTGGCCAATTCGCCGCCCTTGACCGGATCGTTCCATGCCGCGCCCGTGTCACCGGTCATGTTCATGAATACTTCGCCGTCTTTCTTGACGCTCTTAAAGCCGCCTGCATATCCGCAACCGAATCTCGAAATAAGCGGAATGTCCATGCCGCCAACAAAACCGGCTTTACCGGTCTTGGAAGCCAATGCAGCCAAAACGCCAACCAGATATGAGCCTTCCTGCTCTTTGAACACAACCGAGCGCACATTTGGCTTGTCTACGACCATGTCAATGATAACAAAGTTCGTCTTCGGGAATTCATCGGCGAGTTTGGTAATGGCATCAGCATTGGCAAAACCGATGGCAATAACCGGATTTGCACCGCTTTCGGCAAACTTGCGAAGACCCTGCTCGCGCTGGTCAGCGTTCTGAATTTCAAATTCCTGATAGGCCTTGCCGGATTCGGCCTTCCATTTTTCTGCGCCGTTGAACGCCGATTCATTGAAAGACTTGTCGAACTTGCCGCCAAGATCAAACTGCACGGCAGGCTCGCCTTCGGCCATTGCCGTTGTGACCATGCCAGCAAAGGAAATCGCAGTTGCGGCCATAAGGCCTAGTACGAAATGTTTCATAGTGTTCTACCCTGTTGTTATGCTTTTCTGTCCGTCCATTCAAAAAGCCAAATATGAACGGGCGGGAAGGTGCATCCTCCCCGTCTGAATCCAAGTCTTGCACGGGCAAAAACAAAATTCACGCGGAATCTTTGACCTTGCGGACAAATTTGATGGGATGGTTTCCTAGTTTGAGGCAAAGCGTCCGTATCGATTGGCCCGCTTATAGCCGATGGCATAGAATACTACGGCCAAGACCATGAGGATCGCCACGGCCGGCATGGCCAACACGAAGTTCGACATCGCGCTCCAAATGTCTGCGCCAAGATAGTGCGGCCCCATCGCCTGCATCGCGCCAAGACTGTCAGGCGCATAACCGCTCCAAAGTTCACCAAACGACGTGAGGCTCAAGGATGACACCGCAATGGATCGGGACGCATCAATCACTGCCCCAATCACGGCACCAACCAAGCAGAGCAATGCAAAAAATCTTAAGAAAAAGCGAAACATGACACCAATCCCGGGATTGCGTTTTGCCTGATGGTTCGAAGATATGTGTTCTGTCGCCTACCGGCAACCGGCTTCGCTGATTATCGTTACTAAACAGGGCTTTCGTGAAATTCGTCGATTGATGATTTCGAGGTTGAACACGGCTCCTTTCCCGCTATAAGGAGCGCGCTTCACAAGGCTTCCGCTTCCAACGGAACCAATCATGCTTGTGACATGCGGATAGGTGGCCGAGTGGTCGAAGGCGCACGCCTGGAAAGTGTGTATACGCCAAAAGCGTATCGTGGGTTCGAATCCCACCCTGTCCGCCACCCACCCCGCCTTCCGGTTCCTTCGGCAGGAATCCCCGCCCTGTTCTGAATAATTCCAGCCATACCCAAGGCCCAGTCTCCGCGGGTCCGAAAGGCAGTGCAGTTTGTAGATAACAGGGAATATTTGTGACACCGGCGGATGCATACTTCGGCAGGACGCAAGACATAACAAAACAGCGAGAAAGGATCAAACGACAGACAATCGCAAAGCGGCGCTTGCAACACAGCAAACTGGCCGCCTAACATGCACCAACCAAAGAGGACGACACTCCGCTAATTCAAGCAGCCAATTGCGCCAAATATTCTGACGACGGACAGCCAACAAAGGGAGCAACCATGAAGGCGCCTTTGAGACCCACAGTGATAGTCTTTGACGTCAACGAGACCTTGATCGACATAACAACACTTGAGCCGCTGTTCGAGCGCATTTTCGACGACGCCGGAGTCATGCGGGAGTGGTTCGCGCAACTCATCCTCTATTCTGAGGCTGTCACGCTGTCGGGCATCTACGTCAACTTTGGTGAGCTTGCTGCAGGTGTATTCCGCATGATCGGCGAAATCCGGCAGAGGAAGATAGGTGAAACTGAAATTGCTGAGCTGAAGAAGCTACTCCGAAATATGCCACCCCACGCTGGCGTGACGGAAGCGCTGATCCGCCTCAAGAAGGCGGGCTTCCGGCTCGTGACGCTGACGAACTCGCCGCCGAGTCCGGGATTGGGTCCCCTCGATCAAGCCGGTCTTGCCGAGCACTTCGAGCACATGTTCAGCGTCGATGCAGTACGGAAATTCAAGCCCGCGAGCGAGGTCTATAAGATGGTCGCTGACGCCCTCGAGGTCGAGCTTACAGATCTGTGCCTTGTCGCTGCGCACGCATGGGACACGCTTGGAGCGCAGGCTGCGGGGTGCGCGGGTGCACTGGTTACCTTGCCCGGCAATGCAGTTCTTCATGTGCCGGGTCTTCCAGTGCCTGACATTGTGGCGCAGGACATCCCGAATGTGGTTGACAAGATTATCCGGCAGTGGGGCGAAGCACACACTCACTGAACTCTCGAGTGTAGCGATCCCGCGACAAGCGATGAAAATCAAGGCGTCCGGATCGAGGCCGCCCAATCGCTGCATATCCCGTGAACCACCCTGCGCAACCTGTTGTTATGGCCGCGATCCCCTCGCTCCAATCAAGTACGCCGTCACTGCCGATGGCGAGGTGGTAATCCCATCGATGTTCGAGGCTTTCGGCTATTGGCTGAAGGCCGCTTTCATCCAGCCCACGACCGCGGGCGAGACGCCGAAGACCAAGGATCTGCCCGGCAGACAGGAAGCGTCACGGTGTTGGCGTGGTCCAACCAACCGGCGAATGCGGGGCGCGATATGGCAGCTCTTTAGATTGCGTGCAAAAGGTCGCCATCCACGGCAATGGCCTGCCCTGTTATGTATGACGCCCGACCCGAGACCAGAAACGCTGCCAGTGCGGCAAATTCCGCCGGATTTCCCAAGCGACCTGCGGGGATTTTCGGCCCCATCGTGGCGTCATCGACCCCCAGTTCCGCCATGCGGTCGGTGTTGGTATAGCTGGGCAACAAAGCGTTCACCGTAATGCCATCGCCCACCACTTCACGGGCCAAGGTATTGACCAGCCCAACAACCCTGCCCGCAACCCGTTCGAGATCACCAGCCCCGGTTGCGGTTCCTTCGCCGCCACCGATCTCACCGCAAGGATGCGCCCCCAGCGGTTTGCCCGCATCGCGGGCAGCACGGCCTGCATGCTGTCCACCGCACTCAGCCACAGGTTCTGAAATCCGGTCTGCCACGCCTGCGCGGTGATATCGGCAAAATTGCCCGTCGGCGGCCCGCCTGTGTTCGTGACCAGAATGTCCGGCATCCGCCCGAGCAGCTTTGCCGCCTGCTCTACCAGCACCCGCCCCGCTCCTGGGCTTGACAGATCACCAGGCAGCCCATGGCAACCAATGTCTGCCGCCACCCGTGCAACCCGTGCAGCATCCCGCGCCACAATGACAACCCGCGCCCCTTCTGCCACAAGTTCCGATGCAATCGCTCGGCCAAGGCCCCGCGATCCCCGAATACCAGCGCCATCTTGCCGTTCAGCTGAAGATCCATCGGTCAGATTTTCGGATCGGGGTTGGTGCTGTTGTCGCGGCCTTCCTGCAGGATCATCCGGCCGGGGACGAGGCTCTGCGAAACGCCGAAGCACTTTGGTAGTCGGCGTCGTTATACTAGGCCAGCGCCGCGGCCTTGTCAGGAAACTGGATGATCACCATGCGGTCGGTAAAGGTCGGCCCCTCGGCGGTGATCACCTCATCACCCCGCGTCAGAAAGTTGCCACCATGCCGCGCAAGGACAAGCACCCTCCGGCAACCCACGGCCGGTTTCAGTTACGGGTAGCCTTTTGTGCCCTCGGTTTGCGGACAGCTGTTGGCATCGGGCTTGTCTCATAAGCAGTTGAACCCGGTAAACTGGCGACCCAAGCCCATTTCGCGAGCTTCTGACTATCAAGAAGCCTCGCCGCAACCGAACGCGTTGATCGGACTTTCCTTGGAGTTTGCCCGGCGTAGTAAAACGACAAACGCTAAACAAAAAATAGTAAATCCCTCTTGCGGGACCGGAATAACCCAAGGAGAATATCCACGATCACGACCCGAACCCATCGGTCTGTTCCGGCCGTTGGCGTTGGGGCTGCCGTGATGTTGGTCTACACCAATTTGGGTAAGGAATGCAGATGAGCGATCAGAAAATCGTCCAAGCCCTCGCCAGAGCAAGGCTGTCGGGCGAGAAGTTGAACGAATATCCGGGGCCCCTACCGCAAGACATGACAGAAGCTTTCGCGATCCAGTGCGCGGTTCGCGACAGGCTCGGCTGGAAACATGCGGGCTGGAAAATCGGCTGTACCAGCCCAAAGGCGCAAGCGGCTCTCAAGGCCGAAGGACCCTTTCCGGGACCAATCTATCAGGAACGGATTTACCGGTCAGGTGCCCATATTAAGACTCACGCCAGCAACTTCCGTACCACTGAGCCCGAAATCGCCTTCACCCTCGCTCGGGATCTTCCCGGTCGCCGTGGAACCTATTCCGTCGATGAGTGTCTGGCGGCAGTGGCCACGGTTCACCCGGCAATCGAGATCGTCAATCCGCGGCTGCCCAAGGGTTTCGACGATACCGTCGAATGGTATGTCGCCGACGGCGGTCTCAACGATGCGCTGGCCCTCGGGGACGGAGTCAAGCCCTTGGCGCGCGCCCAATATGCAAAGATCGAAGTGCGCGTGCAGATAAACGGCATAGAGAAATATGCCGGTATCGGCGCCAACGCCTTGGGAGGGCCGGAAATAGCACTCACCTGGTTGGCCAACCATCTAATCGGCCGCGACCATCACCTGCGTGCTGGCGACGTGGTTACGACGGGCGTAATTACCGGCGTCTTCGATACCATGCTCGGCGATGAGGTGTTGGCCGACTACACCCTCCTCGGAGCGGTTTCAGTCAAGCTTTGAAAGGCCGGACGACCGGATTATTTTTTGTTGATCCGGCTGGCGCGTGTCAACTGCCACTTCGGCGCCCGCGCTGCCTGTTTGGCACTTTCCCTATATGTAGCTCTGGTCCTGGGTCACTCGATTTGCAAACCGGGACATCTCCCTTTCGTTCTCGGTTCACGGCACATGCCAATCACTTTGCCACCGGAATCAGGGTCAGCATTGAGTCTGTTACTTTGCGGTCACTTGTCGGACTGTTTAGCCTTGCAGATCATCTCGGAGAGTTGAACGCCCAACAGGTGACAATTTTCCAAAGCTGATTGAGCTTCAGGTTGAAGCCGCTAGACTGACTTGAAAGCTCAAACCGAAACGGCGTGGCATGAACCGGTTTCTCACGTTTATCACTGTTGTTGCGCTGGGCTGTTCCATCATGCCAGCAAGCACCGCTGGCCTTGTTGAAGTTGATGTGGAACTTGTCCTTGCCGCGGACGTATCGCGGTCGATGAACACCACTGAATTGAAGATGCAGCGGGACGGTTATGCCGCCGCTCTGTCTGATCCTTCTTTCATCCGTGCGGTTCAAGGGGGCATGCTTGGCCGGATTGCTGTGACCTATGTTGAATGGGCAGGCGCGGACCGGCAGAATGTGGTGGTGGACTGGCGCGTCATCGACAGCGCTCAATCCGCACGCGAATTTGCGCTGAAGGTTAATGCGACTGCGCGCGATCCGGCACGCGGAACCTCCATTTCGGGGGCGCTGGATTTTGGACTGCGCTTGATCGATTCAAATGCATTTGAGGGCTTGCGCAAAGTGATCGATATTTCGGGCGACGGACCGAATAATGCCGGACGCCCCATACTCCTTGCGCGGGCGGATGCGGCGGCAAAGGGCGTTGTCATCAATGGTCTGCCGATAATCGTTCCGGGCGCAGCCGTCATCGACAATCTGGATGACTATTATGCTGAATGCGTCATTACGGGTCCTGGTGCGTTTTCTTTGCCCGCTTATGGTATTGAAGAGTTCGCTCTGGCCATTCGCCGCAAACTCATTCTCGAAGTCAGTGCGGCTCCGACAGCATCACCCAAGGTATTGAGTATCGCCTCGACTGTCGACTGCTTGATCGGCGAGAAACTGCGCCTGAGATATTATGACCGCTATTATCCTGAGCTATAAATGGGTCTCTGACGGCAGGTAGTGGGTCAGTTTCCACCTTTGATCCAAGGTGACGTTGAGCAATCTTGAGATCATGCCGGGCTTCGAGGAACTTCTTTGTCTCAGGCGCGTTGATTCACTGGTTCTTTAGGCAAAGGGAAATTGATCATGGAACAGGCAGTTTCGACTTTCGTCACACGGCGAAGCGTGATGGCGGCGCTTGCCCTGACCGCCTCGGCGGCTGTATTGGCGGGGGCAGATAACGCCTACGCGCAGGCCGCCTCTGACAAAAGTCTCTACGAGCGGCTGGGCGGCGTCTTCGTCATTTCGGCGGTGGTGGATCACTTCAGCGACGCCATCGTGCAGAATCCCATCGTCGGCCAGAAGTCCAAGAACCGACAGTTGCAGGAATGGCACACCAAGAATCTCGGAAGGCTACCCGGACTCAAGTTCATGCGCACGCTCTGGGTCTCCAACGTTTCGGGCGGCCCCTTCCAGTACACCGCCACCAAACCCGGCACGACGCCGCTCGGCCTTGAGGAGGCTCACCGGGACCTGCGGATTTCTCCTGCCGAATTCGATGAGGTCGCTGCGGAACTCGGACGGACGCTCGACTTTTTCAAGGTCCCAGAGGCGGAGAAGGCCGAAGTCCTCGCAGCCTTCGCCGCCCACAAAGGCGAGGTCACCGCGGGCAGCCACTAGAGTGTTTCCCGACAAAAGGACTTAGAGCAAAGAGACAGATCCGTGAAACGTCAGTTTGCTCTAAGCGCGACTAAAAGCTGTGGTTTCCAGTCTCGTATATCTCCGCCCGGCTTTGGACGAGCATTGTCAGCCACGCGCCGACGAAGTGATCTCTCTTGTGCTACTTAAATACAGTGGAAATTCAAACGGACCCACTAACCTGACGGCGAGCTGATCGGCTGGCTATCATTTGCCGCATTCGGGCATGGTTCGTCTAAAAATTTCCAGCTCGTGACATTGAGCACTTTTACGCAGCGGGCGAGTTCTTTACCCTTGGCAGTTGCAAGGCAGGCGGTTTGACCTTCGGTGGTTTCGCCGCTCTTATAGCGGCAGACACAGTCTGCTTTTGAACTATCAGCCACAAAAATCACAACGCCGAAAATAAACGTTGGGAGGAAAACCCTGACAAGACGCATTGTATGCCTCCGTCGTAAGAACGCCGATAAATGCCCCTCAAGACGGGGATAGTTTTGTGGATAGAATGTGCCTGCTCGCCTATTTGGTCAAGCTGATATTCGGGCTCACACCTTCCTAAAAACAAAGACCATCCAAGCGATCGAAATCGCCAATCCGCCCCAAAGCGGGGTGCCATAAAGCCCGAGCCAGCCGAGAAAAATGAATGCGCTGCCGAGGAGCGAGATGAACAGGCGGTCGCCGCGCGTGGTGTCGAGGCCGAACACGCCATGCCGCGGATTGCCGCCGGGACTTTTATATTCCCACAGGCCCATTGTCGCGATGGCGAGCGCCACGAAGACAAAGAAGGCGATTGTCGGCCATGTCCATGCCATCCATGATAAGCCCATGATATTGCTCCCTAAACCCGACCGAGGGCAAAACCCTTGGCGATGTAATTGCGGACAAACCAGATGACGATGGCGCCGGGAATGATTGTCAACGTTCCGGCGGCTGCCAGAAGGCCGAGTTCATAGCCGGATGTTGAGGCGGTGCGCGTCATGACGGCGGCGATGGGCTTGGCGGAGACCGAGGTCAGGGTTTTCGCCAGCAGAAGTTCCACCCATGAGAACATAAAGCAGAAGAAAATCGCGACACCGATGCCGGCGGCAATCGTCGGCAGGAAAATTTTGAAGAAGAAGCTCGGAAACGAGTGACCGTCGACATAGGCGGTTTCGTCCAATTCCTTCGGAACGCCGGACATGAAGCCTTCCAGAATCCAAACGGCCAGCGGAATGTTGAACAGCGTATGGGCAAGCGCTACCGCAAGGTAGGTGTCGAACAGTCCAATCGACGAATAAAGCTGCAAAAAAGGCAGCGCAAAGACAGCGGCAGGAGCCATCCGGTTGGTCAAAAGCCAGAAGAACAGGTGTTTATCGCCGAGGAAACGATAGCGCGAAAAAGCGTACGCTGCAGGCAGCGCCACAGCAACGGACAAGACCGTGTTCAACGACACATAAGCCAAAGAGTTGATATAGCCCCAGTACCACGTCGGGTCGGTGAAGATTTTGGCGTAGTTTTCCGTCGTGAATTTTTGCGGAAACAAAGAGAAGCCGCCGAGGATTTCATTGGTCGTTTTGAACGACATGGTGACGAGCCAATAGATCGGCAGCATAAGGAAGAGAATGTAAAGTGTTGGCACGAGCCATTTTGAAATGCGCATCTTCCCCTCCTATTGTTCTTCGTTGCGCATCATCAGCGTGTAAAAAATCCAGCTGGTGAGCAAAATAATAAGGAAATAAATCAATGACATAGCAGCTGCTGGTCCAAGATCGAACTGGCCAAGCGCGATCTTCACCAGATCAATGGAAAGCAGCGTCGTCGAATTGCCCGGCCCGCCGCCTGTGAGCACCACCGGCTCGGTATAGATGTTGAAACTGTCCATAAAGCGCAGCAGAACTGCAATGGTCAGCACGCGCTTCATCTTCGGCAATTGAATGAAGCGGAAAATTTTCCACTTGCTCGCGCCATCAATCAGCGCGGCTTGGTAATAGGCATCGGGGATCGAAACGAGACCGGCATAGGCGAGCAGCACGACCAGCGATGTCCAATGCCAAACATCCATCGTGATGAGCGTGAACCAAGCATCGCCGGTTTGCCGCGTGTAATTATAGTCAAAGCCGATGGCATTCAGCGTCTTGCCCAGAAGGCCAATATCCGGCAGCGCGAAAATGTTCCACATCGCACCGACGACATTCCATGGAATGAGCAAAGGCAGCGCCATCAGCACCAGACAGACCGAAACCCAAGGCCCCTTCTTCGGCATGGTGAGCGCAATGGCAACGCCAAGCGGCACTTCAATCAACAGGATCGTGAAGGTGAAAAACAATTGCCGTCCGAGCGAGGCCCAGAAGCGGTCGGAATGCAGTATTTCCTCAAACCAGCGCACACCGGCCCAGAAAAACGTATTGTCGCCAAAAGTTTCCTGCAGCGAATAATTCACCACGGTCATCAAGGGAATGATCGCGTTGAAAGCGACTAACACAATGACGGGAAGGACCAGAAACCAGGCTTTTTGATTGACGGTTTTGTTCATGATCTCACTCCACCAACCAACCGTCGCCGTAAACCTGTGAATGCGCTTTGTCGAAGGAAAGGAAAGCGGAGCCGCTGGGGATCACCTCACCCTCTTCGACCAAGAGTTTGATCGAGCGACCGTCATGGCGGGCATCGACAATGCGATTGCGGCCGGTGTCGGTGACTTTGGCGATTTGAACCGGAAGGCCACTTGC
>JANOYJ010000332.1:0-11644 GCA_031428815.1 Phyllobacterium sp. | reverse complement strand
TGCAGCAGTTCGCGTCCGCCCGGCATCAGGGTGATGCTGTCGCGAATGACTTCGTCAACAACATTCGTGGACATGCCTTTTAGCAAGGCCACGCGCTCGCGCAAGGCAGGTTCAAATGCGATTTCGCCGTTCATGGCGCGGGCGGTGATGGCGGCGACTTGGTCCTTAAGGCCCACCATGCCAGCGAGTTCATCGATACATTCCTGCTCGATCATGGTGGAATCCATGTCGGCAATCAGCATTTTCTTGCGCCGGTTTTCCGTGCGCTGGATGGCGAAATCGACCTCATAACCGGCTAGTAATTCTGCCAAGACAGGCTCGGCACCCGTATCATTTATCAAGGGAATATCACAGGCCACGCCATCCGCCAGCCAATACAGCGCCGTTGCATTAAGGGCCTGCATCGCGCTATGCGCAAGCGCTGGCGTGAGAACCGGCCTGCGGGGATTGGCAATCAGCGTGGCAACGAACATGGATACTTTCCGGCAATGCGAAAAAACACGACCCTGATAGCCGGACCCACCGCCAGCGGCAAGTCGGCTTTGGCGTTGAAGATTGCCAAGGAGATGGATGGCGTTGTGGTCAATGCGGACTCGATGCAGGTCTACGATGTCTTGCAGGTGCTGACGGCGCGACCAAGTGTAGAGGATATGCAGGGCGTCGAACATGTGTTGTTCGGCCATGTTGATCCCGCCAGACTTTATTCCACAGGCGCTTGGCTCGCCGATGTAAAATCAGTTTTGGCGCGACCGGACATTGAGAACCGGCATCTGGTGTTCGTGGGTGGAACCGGTCTCTACTTCAAAGCCTTGCTTGGCGGGCTTTCCCAAATGCCCGTCATACCGGATGACCTACGCAATTATTGGCGTGAGCGGCTGTCGCTGGAGGGATCTGTTGCCTTGCATGGCGAACTGACTAAGCGTGACGAAGAAACCGCTGCGCGTTTGAATCTGCAAGATGGGCAGCGGATATTGCGGGCGATTGAGGTGTTTGAAGCATCGGGACAATCAATCAGTTTTTGGCAAAAGCAGCCGGGTGAAACGCTCGTCGACGGCTCTTTTTCCCGTAAGATTTGTCTCGTCCCGGAACGACACGTTCTTAATGACAGAATCAACCAAAGATTTCAGTCCATGGTGAAACTCGGGGCCTTGGAGGAGGTGCGAAAGTTACTTGACTTGCGGCTTGATGCGTCACTTCCGGCGATGAAAGCCATAGGTGTCAACGCTATTTCGTTGTTTTTTCTTGGAAAATTGTCCATTGTAGATGTTATCGACAACGCGTCGATTGCGACGCGACAGTATGCAAAGCGCCAAATGACATGGCAACGCCACCAGTTTTCAGATGACTGGGAGCGTCTCATCTAGAGCCAAATTGCAACCGGAATAAACTCAGCGTTTACTATGCTTTTAATTTTTCTGCCCTAGAGGTAGGTTTTACTGTTTTTCAAACTCATATTAACTGTGGCTAAATCGCTTGGACGTATCTGTATACAAAATGCAGGCAAAGACAGATGCGATTTCAAAAAGCTGAACTGGCGTTCTTTATTTTTATCCTTCTGTTGATGACGGCAGGGGGCGTGCTTTATGCCGCCCATTCCATAATCGATGCAGCGTTGGTCAAGACTGCAAGTGATGCGGTTGAGCGACTTGGTCGTATTCAGCAATTGGTATTTGCCGCAGGCTCGCTTATTGCCGCCGCCACTCTATTTGGCATCTTGTTCATTTTCCCTTTGATCCGCGGACAAGCCAAAGAACACGGCAAGTTACGCGAGATGACACAGACATTGTCAGCACGCTCCGACTCACTGGAATATGCGGCACTGACAGATGGACTGACGGGTATGAAAAACCGTCGCTATTTTGACGATGCGCTCAATGAATATCTCGATGAGTTCAAGCGCATAGATAAGCCTGTCGGGCTCATGGTGCTTGATCTCGATCATTTTAAGCTCGTCAACGATACGCATGGGCACGATGTCGGTGACGAAGTCCTGCGGCGGGTGTCGCAATGCCTGAAAGATTTTACGCGCTATCATGATGTGGCAGCGCGCGTGGGTGGCGAAGAGTTTGCAGTTGTTGCTCCGAACATGGACCTCGATTTATTGAAGAAACTTGCCGAGCGTATCCGTAAGGCGGTAGCGGATCTTTCCATCCAAAAGGGCAATGTCCACCTCAAGGTAACATCAAGCTTTGGTCTCGCCGTTTGGGATGGGCGCGAGAGCGGGGAAGCGTTCTATAAACGCGCCGATAAGATGCTCTACACGGCAAAGAAACAAGGGCGCAATCGGGTCTGCGCTTAGTGTCTCGCGGCTTTGAATTCTTGAACAGACACTTAGAGCCACGCTCTCTCAATCCAGGCCGGCATATTTCAAGCGCAGTGCATTGCCAATCACGCTGACCGAACTTAGCGACATCGCCGCCGCCGCAATGACCGGTGACAGCAATATGCCGAAAAACGGATAAAGCAGCCCTGCGGCAACAGGGACGCCCAACACATTATAGGCAAATGCGAAAAACAGGTTTTGCCGAATATTGCCCATAACGGCTTTCGACAGATTCCTCGCTTTGACAATGCCGGTTAAATCACCCTTGAGTAATGTGATGCCAGCGCTTTCTATGGCGACATCGGTGCCAGTGCCCATCGCAATTCCAACATCTGCGGCGGCCAAGGCAGGAGCGTCGTTAACGCCATCTCCCGCCATGGCGACGATGCGACCCTGTTGTTTGAGTTGGTTCACCACTGCCGCTTTCTGATCCGGCATCACGTTGGCGCGCACATCCTTGATGCCAAGACGCTTGCCAATGACGCCGCCTGTGATCTCGTTGTCGCCCGTCAGCATGATGACGCGGATGCCCGCCTTTCCTATGGCAGCCAGCGCGGCTGCTGTGGTCGGCTTGATAGGATCGGCAATGGCAAATGTAGCGGCCGGCTTGCCGTCAATGGCCATGAAGAAGGCAGTCGCGCCTTCGCGGCGGAAGCCATCCGCCTTTATTTCAAGCGGGGCTGTGTCGATTGTGAGTTCCTTAAGAAATTTTGAATTGCCGAGCGCGACGCGTTTTCCATCAACGGTTCCAATCGCTCCCTTGCCTGCGGGGGCATCGAAATCAGTGACGATTGCCAGCTTCATGGACTTGGCCTTTGCCGCCGCAACGATGGCAGCGGCGAGCGGGTGCTCACTGGATTGTTCCACGCTTGCTGCCAGCCGTAAGACTTCGTCGGCGTCAAACCCGGGTAGCGGGCTAACATCTGTCACAACAGGTTTGCCCTCGGTCAATGTGCCGGTCTTGTCGACGATCAGCGTGTCCACTTTTTCCAAGCGCTCAAGCGCCTCGGCATTTTTGATGAGCAAGCCCATCCTGGCACCCCGACCGACTCCGACCATGATGGACATTGGAGTCGCCAGCCCAAGCGCACAGGGGCAGGCAATGATCAGAACCGTGACTGCTGCCACCAATGCATAGGCAAACCGCGGTTCAGGACCCCATATGGCCCAGCCGACAAATGCCAATATGGACACAGCGATCACAGCAGGCACGAACCAGCCTGCCACTTTGTCGGCCAAGCGCTGGATGGGCGCGCGGCTGCGTTGCGAATCCGCCACCATTTGTACGATACGGGCCAGCAACGTATCTTTGCCGATTTTTTCTGCACGCATGACGAAGCTGCCCGAAGCGTTCAGCGTGCCTGCAATGACTTGGTCGCCGGTTGTTTTAGAAACGGGCAGGGATTCCCCTGTCACCATGGATTCATCAATGGAAACGCTGCCTTCAATCAATTCACCGTCCACCGGTACTTTCTCGCCTGGCCTAATCCGCAGATGATCACCGATCATGACAGCGTCGATGCCGATTTCTTCATCCGAGTCGCCCGATATTACTCGTCTGGTGGTCTTTGGCGTCAGGCCAAGCAGCGCCTTAATCGCACCTGAGGTTTGGGCACGCGCCCGAAGTTCCAGCACCTGACCCAAGAGTACCAACACCGTTATGACCGCAGCGGCTTCAAAATACACCGCGACAGATCCGTCCATTTCGCGAAACGCCGGCGGGAAAATGCCCGGAAAAATCGTGGCGACAATGCTGTACGCCCATGCGACGCCGATGCCGAGCGCAATCAGCGTGAACATGTTGAGATTGCGGGTGACAAGCGACTGCCAGCCGCGCACAAAGAATGGCCATCCGGCCCAGAGCACAACCGGAGTGGCGAGCGCCAGCTGGATCCAGTTCGAATTCTGCTTTTCAACCAGCATCATCAGCCCTGTGAGATGACCCCCCATTTCGAGCGCAAACACTGGAAGCGCCAAAGCCAGACCCACCCAAAACCTTCTCGTCATGTCCGCAAGTTCGTGATTGGGGCCGCTTTCACCGGTCGCGACCACCGGCTCCAGCGCCATGCCGCAGATCGGACATGATCCAGGTCTGACCTGCCGGATTTGGGGGTGCATGGGGCAGGTGTATTCCGTGTTGTCGCCGACCGCCTCCGCCCGCACTGGAACCTTCGGCATAGAGTATTTCACAGGGTCTGCGAGAAATTTCGTCCGGCATCCGGCGGAGCAGAAATAATAGGGCTGTCCGCCGACTATGGCCTTGTGCTGCGCGGTCTCTGGATTGACATTCATGCCGCATACGGGATCTTTGACTGTTCCCGCCGTGAGGCTGACGTTAGAGGCGCTTGCGTTGATCAGCGAACTATTTGCTGTTGCAGATGGGATATGTGAATGCCCAGCCATAGCATTTTCCTCCAGAGGCCGGAATGGAAATGCCGACAGTGTTCAAGTGGGGTCAATGGAGGGGGAATGCAATCGCCGACCGTCGTTCATCCGGTCCGGTTATGAAGCCTGTCCCAACACCGGCCGGAACATTTTATGAAAAAGCGCTTGTGATGTAACTGTCACCGATTACCAAACATCGGCTTGAATGCCGCGTCCGTTGTGCGTCGGCCAAGGCGGACCTCGTCACTGTCACGGAAATTATCGGCGACGTCTGTGAAGCGGCGCGGCGGTGCTTCGTCAAGGCGAGGGGCCTGCATTTGAGGACGCTGAACCATACCTGCTCCCAGCTCCGCGGCGAAGAGTTCCTCGTCCTTTTCCGGTTCGGCGATGAGGCGCATGCGATTGATGACGGTGTCAAGCGACACGCCTGCTTCACCGGCCAAGAGTTTGGCTTGGTTTGCATAAATGTGACTGCCCGGCAGCTTTGATGCCGCGACGGTTTCGAACATCAGGCGCATGGGCGTTGCCAGTGCTTCACCGAACGCAATGGCTTCGCGGTTGGCTATGGATGACAAGAAGCTGATCGTGCTTTGCGCCGCACCGGAAACGGATTGCCGGATGATTTCCTTGTCGCGCTCGTTGCCAAGTCGCATGGCAAAAACTGTGTTGCACTGAGACAAAATTGTGGCGTCGAGTTCGGACGGGCGTTGCGAAATTACGGCGAGATAAACACCATATTTGCGGCCTTCCTTTGCGATACGGGCGATGGCCTGACGTGTTGGAAAGAAGCCCGCATTCGGATCGGCCGGGATGTAGCGATGCGCTTCTTCGCAGACCACCAGTGTCTGGATCGTTCCGTCCGACCACATGGCCAGATCAAAAGCCAAACGGCACAAGATCGATGCGACGGAGTTAACGACTTCAGACGGAATGCCGGAGAGCTGAAAAGCGCAGATCGGTTTGCCGTTCTGCGGAATACGAAAAATGTGACCGACGGTGGCGGCGATGGAATCGTCGACCGTCTTTTGGCTGAACATAAAACGAAAGCGTGGATCACCGACCAAGGAATCCAAACGGTTTTTCAACGCGCGAAGATGTGGCCGCTCTGCTCTGCCGTCAAGCAGTCCGATACGCTCCTCAATAAGCGCAAGGAGTTCGGTGATGCGATAGGGTACCGGTGTATCGGCGGTGAATGTCGTGTTTTCCTTGTCGCGTCGCAGGCCGGCTTTTTCAGATGATGTGTTTTTCTTAAAGCGCGCTTTGGCAATCGGGATAAGGTCGCGCAGGGCATCGACTTCCTCCGGAATAACCGGGCGACCGCGAAAGACGACCTCTTGAAATTCTTCCAATCGGAACAGCCAAAACGGAAGTTCCAGCGTGTCCGATTCAATCGTGATTGCGTGATCGGGAAAGGCGGAGGCAAATTCGTTGTGTGGATCGAGGATAAGTACCCGGATATCCGGGCGAGTTTCGACGATCTTGCGCAAAAGGAGTGTGACGGCTGTCGACTTGCCAACACCGGTGGAGCCGACAACCGCGAAATGGCGCGACAGGAGCTTATCGACGTCAATCAATGCCGGGATGCTGGCATCCTGCGACAGATTGCCGATTGTTACCGTCTTCGCGCCGCTTGCAGCGTAAACAGCGGCCAAATCGTCATGGCGGATGCGGTGGGCGACGGAGCCCATATGCGGATAGCTTTTAATGCCTCCCGAGAAGTAAGGCGAGCCATCCTTAGAATCGGTGCGGATTTCCCCGACAAGCTCAATCTTCACATGGATGATGTTGTCGTGTTCATTGTCCCAAACCTGCGTCGGAACTTCAATGTCACAAATCATACCGACAACGCGTTGCTCGCCGACGCGAACAGAAATGAGCTGACCGACAGCCCAATAGTCTTCCGAAGCACTTGACGATTTTCCACCCGTTGCGGCGACGATTGCGCGGTTGCCGTTACATTCGATGACATAGCCTTCGGCGCGGTTGCGTTTGAAGCCTTCTTCGCCAAAAGCAGGACCATCAGAATGATGTCCTGCAACCCGATTGTCCATTGTAACCCCGCATGCCTCATTCTTGAATATCAAATTTAGTCAAACTTGATTAAGGCGCGGTTCCGGGTCTTGGTTAGCGAGACGTAAACGCTAGTTGTGACGGAGCATCAGATTCAGGCCGATATAGCGCTCATTACGCCAACGCACCGAGGCCTCAATCCGTGTGTCTTCACCAGAGATTGACAGCGTGAACCGGCTAGGAACACCCAATGTTTCGCCCATTCGGATGCGCGCGCCGCTCGCGGATAGGTCCCGAATGACACATTCAAGTGAGGAATACCCCTTGTTGAAGTGCACCGTGCCGCCTTTGAGCACGCGATGTCGTTGCTCTGCGCGTTTTTCGACGCCGTGAGAACTTAAAGTACGATCGATCATTCGGGCTGTTGATTGCATGTTTTGGCTTCCTTTTCAGGAGTACCTTGCGAATATCATGCCAGATGCGATGTGCTGAATTGAAACATGTTCAGGTGAGTAGAATATCGGAAATATCAATTTTTAGATGTTCCGCAATAGTTGACACGACAATTGCGTGATCATCGCGCTGCGGCAGGCCGGAGACGGTGACCGTACCAACGACGCCAGCATTGGAGAGGCGAATGGGAAAACTGCCGCCATGCGACGCGTGATCGGCCTCGCTCAAATTTCGGTCAGCGAGCGTTATGCCGCGTTCTGCCAGTTCGCGCCCGACGCGATAAGAGGATTTGTGCAGCCGGCGCACGAGGTTGATCTTGCGGCGCACCCAGTCTTCATTGTCAGCGGTGGTGCCAGGGCAAGCGAAGTAGAACAGGTTGCGATCCCAGAGCGCGATGTGGATGACCAAAGGAAGGTTAGCGGCATCGGCCTTGGCTTTCAGCGCCGAGCCGATGGCAAAGGCGTCTTGCTCGTTGAACGATGGGAAGGCGAGGCGTTGCTCTTGTGCGGTGATGGTCGCGATGTCGGCGGCGTTGGTCATGAAGGTTCCGATTTGTCTTGATTTTGCCCTTGTTAGCATCGAAACTTTGCCATGCGCAAAATAATTGGACTGCTAATTGCCGCTTTCTTCTTTGCCACTCCTGCCCTTGCGGATGGCGAACTCGACAAGATTATCTCGGACTTTGACAAAGCCCGGCTGGCAAATTTTGACAAGACAGAGGCCGAAGCGTTGAGCGAAGCGCTGCGCGGTGATCCGGCGGAAGTCGAGATTTTGACTGCCGCGCTTTCGGGCAAGCCATTGCCGATTGAAGGTGATTTTGACGCCGTCGGCAATTGGCGTTGCCGTGTCATCAAAGCCGGCGGCGATACGAGCTTGCCTTTGGTGGTCTATGGCTGGTTCAAGTGCAAGATCACCGATGATGGCTCTGGCTGGTTTGTCACAAAAATCTCCGGCTCGCAGCGCCTGACCGGGCGGCTCTATACGAAGTCTGCGACAGAACTGGTGTTCCTCGGGGCAGGGCATGTGAACGATGATCCGCCGAGGAAATATGGCGAGGACGCTGAGCATGACCAAGTCGCGATTGTGACGCGGCGGGCCAAGGACCGGCTGGTCTTCGCGTTTCCGGCACCGAAGTTTGAGTCGAAGCTGGACGTGATGGTGCTGGAGCGGGCGAAGTAAGCGCTATTTGCCCAGTAACTTTTCAATCTCAACGTAACCGCGCTGGCCGGCTAATTCGAGCGGGGTTTTGCCATTGCGGTCGGTGATGCTTTTGTTAGCGCCCGCTTTCACCAAGGCTTCGACCGTTGCCTGATGCTGGGGTCCGCCATCGCCGAGAACAACGGCCTCGATCAGTGCCGTCCAGCCGAGATTGTTAACATGGTCGAGCGGCGCGCCAGCGGCAATCAGAGTGCGCACCACCTCGTCATGTCCAAGATGCGCCGCCGCGATCAGAGCGGTGCCGACATACATGCTGGTGATGTTGGTTGCCTTGTTGCCTGCGGCGAGCGCGGCTTTCAGCGTTGGCACATCGTTCGCCACGGCGGCTATCGTCACGGCGTCGTAGAGTTCAGAATCCAGCGTGTTCACATCGGCGCCAGCTTTGGCCAGAACCTGCATGATGTCAGCTTTGCTGGCAAAAGCCGCGACATGGAACGCCGTGCGACCCTTGCCGTCGCGCGCGTTGAGATTTGCGCCGGATGTAAGCAGCCTTTGAGCCGCTGTGACATCCCCGTCATGCGCAGCCTTATGCAGTCCGGTATAGGCGGCGATTTCGGAAGGCGAGGGGGCGGTTTGCGCATAGGCAGCGGGCGCTGATGCAATGATGATAGCGGCGAGGGCGAGGCGGATGAGTTTCATGACATTACCTTTTATATCCTCCGATCAAAAACGGGCAAATGCGTTGTGATCGTGACGACAAACATCACATTCGTGTGAACTTGGCGGAGCGGGGAGGTGGGCATTTTAGAGGTGGGGATATCCGCGATGATTGCGGGTGGGAGTACATGAAAAAGGGCGGCACCGCTGCCGCCCCGTTCGATAGCAAATTTGATCCCGGAACTAATTCCGAGCCTTGTCCACCAGCCTGTTCTTCCCGATCCAAGGCATCATGCCGCGCAGTTTTTCGCCGACTTCTTCGATCTGGTGCTTGTCGTTCATGCGCCGGATGCCCTTGAAGCGGGCGGCGCCGGAGCGGTATTCTTGCATCCATTCGGATGTGAATTTGCCGGTTTGGATGTCGGTTAAGACACGCTTCATTTCGGCTTTGGTTTCCGCCGTGATGATGCGGGGACCGGAGACATATTCGCCCCATTCAGCGGTGTTGGAGATGGAGTAATTCATGTTGGCGATGCCGCCTTCGTAGATGAGATCGACGATGAGCTTCACTTCATGCAGGCATTCGAAATAAGCCATTTCGGGGGCATAGCCGCCTTCGACCAGCGTCGCGAAACCGGCGCGGATGAGTTCAACGAGGCCGCCGCAGAGGACGACCTGCTCGCCGAACAGGTCGGTTTCGCATTCTTCTTGAAACGTCGTTTCGATGACACCCGAGCGGCCGCCGCCGACGCCGCAGGCGTAGGACAAAGCGAGGTCATGGGCGTTGCCCGAGGCGTCCTGGTTGATGGCGATGAGGCAAGGCACGCCGCCGCCCTTCTGGTATTCGCCGCGCACGGTGTGGCCGGGGCCTTTTGGCGCGATCATGACGATGTCGAGGCTTTTCTTGGCTTCAATCAGACCAAAATGGATGTTGAGGCCGTGGGCGAAGGCAATGGCCGCGCCATCGCGGATGTTCGGCGCGATGTCGTTCTTGTAAATGTCGGCTTGAAGCTCATCGGGCGTTGCCATCATGAGGATGTCGCCCCATTTTGCGGCATCGGCCACGGACATGACTTGCAAGCCATCGGCCTCGACCTTCTTGGCGGTCTCGGAGCCGGGGCGCAGTGCGACACGCAGTTCCTTGGCGCCGGAATCCTTGAGGTTCAGGGCATGGGCGCGGCCTTGTGAACCATAGCCGACAATGACGACTTTCTTGGACTTGATGAAATTGAGATCGGCATCGCGATCATAATAAACACGCATGGATTTATCCTTCCGGTTTGGTGTTGTTGGTTGCTTTGTAAAGGGTGAAAAACTGCTGCGTCGCCTCAGCGGCATGGGCCGAGATTTCAGCAGCGGAGAGCTTTAGCTGGTCTCCCAAAAGGAGACGGATTTGCACATCGCGCAGGACAAGACCGAAGAAGGTGCGGAATGTTTCGTCGGTATTCTCAAAAGTGAGAAGTCCCGTTTCACGGCCGGCTTCCAGCACCGGCTCCAAGCGGCGGCCCATGGCTTGGCGGCCGTTTTTCAGGACAATGCTGCCGAGATTTGTTTTACCGGAACCGGCATGACTGACGGCCAGACGGTTGAGCGCGATGGAGGTGTCGCTGGAGATGACGGTGAGCCAGTCTTTGGCGAATTGCTCCAGCGTTGCCGTCAGTGATTTGCGCTCAAGCGTTGATTTGTCAACAATCGGTACATTCACCTTCGACGCCTGCCAGCGAACGGTGGCGGTAAGCAAGCCGTCGCGGTCGCCGAACCATTTATACAGCGTTTCCTTAGAACAGGAGGCGCGGCGCGACACCGAGGTCATGGTCAGCGCATCGCCTTCTTCCATCATCGCCGCCAGCGCAGCATCGAGCACGGCCTTTTGCCGGTCGGTGAGCGCTTCTGTTTCGATATGGATGGTCATTTTGCTTGAACTCAAACCCGACTATCGCCGTAACGAACGTTACGGTTCGGTGTTTTATGCGTTCACTTATGAGTTTGCAAGGCCCATTCCGCTTCGCTCAAACCAATTTTTTCGAACGGCGACACCAAGGTTCCTGACACCATCGATGCCAAGAGTTTTTGTGCGGGCGCGATGCGCGAGAGGGGCGAAACCACACGGTCGCGTATCCATGGCAGGACGGAGGAGTCGGATTGGTAAAAGGGCGTGAAGGCGTAAGACATGAGTTGAAAGAAGCGGATATGGGTGCGGCGGGCGGCTGCGTAGTTAATTTGAGCTGCTGTGATGTCGGGTGCGGTTGCCAGCGCATGTGATAGTGCTTTGGCGTCCAGCAGTGCCATGTTCGCGCCTTGGCCGAGCTGCGGGCTGGTGGAGTGGGCGCTATCGCCGATGAAGACCAAGCGGTCGGCATAGGGCTTTCGCATTGTGTGGTGGCCATAGCGGGCGAGGGTGAATTGGTCGAAACTTTTGACTTGATCGAGATAGGGTTGGACTTCCGGCCAATATGAACGCGCTCGTTCTTTCCAAGTATTCAGTCCCGCCGCCCGCACGGCATCCATGTCCCTCGGCTTAATGCTCCAGAACAACGCGGCTTGCTGCATGCTTTCAGGTTCTGGACGGCCCATCGGCAGCACCCCGATCATCACGCTGGCCCTGTCATAACGCTGCACGAGCGCGTGGTCGTTGCCGCCTGTAGGAACATAATCGAG
>JANOYJ010000331.1:0-8072 GCA_031428815.1 Phyllobacterium sp. | reverse complement strand
CTTTTGCCTGCGTGACGCGCTGATTGAAGCCGTCAATATTGCGCACGCCGAGCTTGGACATTTTGCGGTAGCGGTCTTCCATCTCCCGCACGGTCCATTTCAGCGCGACGACCGCTTTCTTCGGATCGGTCACCACGGGCGTCAACAAATGCGGAATGCCGTCATAGACCGACAATTCCAGCATTTTCGGATCGATCATGATGAGACGGCACTCTTTCGGGCTCATCTTATAGAGCAGCGACAAGATCATTGTATTGATCGCCACGGATTTACCAGAACCGGTTGTGCCAGCGACCAGCAAATGCGGCATCTTGGCCAAATCGGCAATCACCGGCTCGCCATTGATATTCTTGCCCAATGCCAGCGCTAGTTTCGCCTTGCTATTCTCAAAGTCGGCACAGGCCATCATTTCGCGCAGGTAAACCGTCTCACGCTTATGGTTCGGTAGTTCGATACCAATAGCATTGCGCCCCGGCACCACAGCGACACGCGCCGCAATCGCGCTCATCGAGCGGGCAATGTCATCGGCAAGGCCGATCACGCGGGATGATTTGATCCCCGGCGCCGGTTCCAGCTCATACAGCGTCACCACCGGACCCGGCTTCACTTGGATGATCTCGCCCTTAACGCCGAAATCATCAAGCACGCCTTCGAGCAGCCGCGCATTCTGTTCCAGCGCATCTTTGGAAAGGCTTACATCGCGAACAACATTCTTTGGCTCCGAAAGGAAATGCAGCGCGGGCAGGATAAATCCGCCGTCCTGAATGAATGAGGTCTGCGCCTCACGCGAAACCCGTGCGCCCGGCCTTGGCCGTGCGGCCGGCTCTTGCACTTTGATTGGCTGTCCCGCGCCGCTGAGACGGGGCTCATGCGCCAAGGCGACACGGCCCGCTGTGCGCGGTGCAATCCCATTGGGCGCGTAATCACCGTCCATATCAAACGGTGCTTCCTCCTCGTCGTCAAAATCTTCTTCAGTATCAAACGAAGGTTCGACATGCGGCATCCGCGCTGAAGGTGGTGCAAAGGAGAAGTCCGGCTCTTCCCGCAGCCGTGCCTTCGGGGCCGGCGCCATCGAAATCTCCTCGTCAGGGTCCATGCGCACGCGATTTTTCGAAACCGGACGCATATCGGCGTATTCATCCTCTTCGACTGGCTTTCGCGAAGCCATCAAACGAGAGAGTGAGGCACGCAACGACAGCCAGTAATGCGCCAACCCGCCGATAAAGGCTTGGAACCCGCCGTCTTCATCCGTGTCATCATCCAGCAAATCGCCTGCCGCGCTGCGGATTTCCTTCACCGGCGCCGGAGCTTCTCGATTGATAAGGCCCGCGCCATAGGTCAGAAGCCATAAGCCGGGCACAAGGAAAGGCACAGCGAGCACAAGCGACATCATGCCTTTTGGAAAGCCACCGATAAACACCGACGGAATTTTCAACACAAGATCGCCGAGCACACCGCCAACGCCAACCGGCAAAGGCCAGGTCTCCAGCGGCGCGGCGCAGCCAAAGGCGGTGGCAACAAAGAGCGCACCAAAGAACCAGGCAAACCCGCGCTTTGAACGCCGGTAAAGCCCGCGACCGCTCATGAGAAACAGTGACCAGAACAGCGCTGGAATTAGGACAGGCAGTGCGGCCAAACCATAGAATTGCATCGATAAGTCCGCAAACACCGCACCGGGATAACCAAGCGCGTTGGTCGCAACGGCCTCCGTCGCATGGCTGAAACTCGGATCGGAGACGTTCCAAGTGGCCAGCGCGGCGATGGCAGCGATAACCAACAGCAGCAGCACGAGGCCGATGGCAACCTCAATCTGGCGGCGTACAAAATTGTTAATCCCAGACTTGTCCCGATGAACGGGGTACGATGCGGAAGTACCCGAACGCATGTGATTTCCTCGTCAAACGCCAGCGACGCGGAATGTTTCCGCCCGCAGGTTTGCCGCACATTAGGTCAATGAAGGTAAAGGCCCTGTTAACCATGCCCATGTGCGGGCGATTAATGTAGGGTATCGTCTTCGTCGATGGCAGTTTTATTGCCGTCCCGGCGCGACGCCTCTGATTGCAACGGTGACCTCCTCCATGGCAGCGAGCAGAGGCATGGCTTCGATACCGCCGCGCATGGGAAAACTCGCCTCGCCTTTGTGCACTAAAATGCGCCGCTCCGCTTTCAAATCATCCGCTGCAATGTGGAAACCACGGTCAACAGTTGGCGCGGAGCTCAGCTTTATCTCAATCGCCCAACATCTGCCCGGCGCAAATTCCAGAACAAGGTCTGCCTCAGCGCCGGCGGCAGTTCGATAGAAATACGGACGTGCTTTGCCTTCACAAGCGCCGGTCAGCACTTCAATCACATAGCCCTCCCAGCTCTTGCCTGATACCGAATGGCCGCGAAGCGCATCTTGGGAGCCAATATTTAGCAAAGCGTGGAGGATACCACTGTCCCGGACGAACGGACGCGGTGTTTTAACGAGACGCTTTCCGGTGTTGACCGACCAAGGTTGCAATTGGCGGACAAGCAGTAGCTTCTCAAGAATGTCGACATAGCGTGCAATGGCGGGACCGCTTACGCCCATCGATCGTGAATATCTCTGCGCGTTGAACAATTCGCCTTGGTCATTGGCGAGCATTCGCCAGAAAAGCGCTAACTTTTCCGAGGCGACCTGAAATCCGAATTGAGGAATGTCCCGCTCCAGATAGGTTTGAATAAAATCGTTACGCCATTGCAGGCTGCTCCAAACATCCTCACGCAGATAGCTTTGCGGAAAACCGCCTTTAAGCCACAAGCCATCAATGACGTTTCGGGTGTTCATCGCGCGAACGTCAGCCGCCAAAACCTCGCGCGGGCTAAGCGGACCGAGTTCAACAAAGCTGATGCGTCCGGCAAGACTCTCGGAGGACTGACGCAGAAGGTCCATGGTCGCCGAGCCGAGAATCAGAAATTTGCCGCCTTTGCCGCCCATCCGCCGACGCATGTCAATCTGACCTCGCAATACCTGAAAAATTTCAGGCGCGCGCTGGATTTCATCAAGCACGATCAGTTTATCGGCATAAGTAGAAAAATAGGCCTCGGCGTCATCAAGCTGACGCCGGTCAGCCGGGCTTTCCAAATCGAGATACAGCGCCGCGTCGCCGAGGCTTGCAACGATTTCCCGCGCGACTGTTGTCTTGCCAATTTGTCGCGGTCCGATAAGGGCTACGCTGTCAAACTGCGCGAGACGTTGTCGGACAAGTTCCAGAGCTTCACGGCGTATCATCCTTGTAATATTAACGACAATCGTTAAATTTACAAGGTTATTGTTCGATATTCTGTTTTCATTACGACAAAGTTGAATTCACGCCCCGCGAATATCCGATTCCGGATTGGCGCCGATATGATGGATCGAAAGGTCTGCGCCACGCATTTCCTGCTCTTCCGTCAAGCGCAAACCAACAACACGCTGCAAGACGCCATAAAGCGCAAATCCAACCGCCAGCGCATACCCTGCGCCCGCGAGCGATCCAATCAATTGCGATGCAAAACTGACGCCGCCCATGCCGCCCAAGGCCGCTTGTCCAAAAATGCCGGCAGCGATACCGCCCCAGAGACCGCAAAGCCCGTGCAACGGCCAAACGCCGAGCACATCGTCAATCCTGAGCTTTTCCTGACACCAATGGAAACCCTTGACGAAGATCACACCCGCAACGCCGCCAACCAGCAAGGCGCCAATCGGGTGAAACAGGTCCGACCCGGCGCAAACAGCGACAAGGCCCGCCAAGGCCCCGTTATGCGCAAAGCCCGGATCATTGCGCCCGACATAAAGCGCTGTCAAAATCCCGCCGATCATCGCCATGAGTGAGTTCATCGCGACAAGTCCGGTTGCTGTCGCCACGGACTGCGAGCTCATAACGTTGAAGCCAAACCAGCCGGTGCAAAGTAACCAGGAACCAAGCGCCAACCACGGGATCGACGAGGGCGGCGTGGCAAAGCTCTTGCCGCTCTTCGAATAGCGCCCGAGACGCGGCCCAAGCGTGATCACCGCCCCCAACGCAATCCAACCACCGACGGCATGGACAACAATGGAACCGGCAAAATCATGGAAGGGGAAGCCAAACGTATTTTTCAGCGATTCCTGAATGCCAAAATTTCCATTCCAAACGATCCCTTCGAAAAACGGATAGGCCAACCCGACAATCACCGCCGTCGCGGCACCTTGCGGTCCGAACTTCATCCGCTCGGCGATACCGCCCGAAATAATGGCCGGAACTGCCGCCGCAAAAGTTGTCAGGAAGAAGAATTTGACCAGACCAAAGCCCTGCGCCGGAAACAATCCGTCCGCACTTCCAGAGAGGGTCGCCGCGCTATGCAGGAAATGCACGCCATATGCGACGAAGTACCCGATGGTGAAATAAGCCAGCGTTGAAATGGCAAAATCTGCGATGATCTTGACCAGCGCATTCACCTGATTCTTATGCCGCACGGTTCCGGCTTCCAAAAATGCAAAGCCGCCATGCATGGCGAAAACCAGAATTGCACCGATCAGAACAAAGAAGACATCGTTACCGATTTGACCGTCCGCCATCACACTCTCCCCAATGATTCCGGGCGAATGTCTTCCGCCGCTTTTTTCAAGGCTTTTGCCTCTTGGACGGGCATTCCAAGTATCATGCCAGTTCAAGTTATCGGCAAATCCTACCCAAGCAAACTTGTGTCGCCTATAGTTTAGGCAGATTTAGATGTTCGCTTATGCATATGAACAAAATACAGGCAAAAAGAAGGGCCCGGTTTCCCGGGCCCAATTGCGCATGTCTTTGGGAGATGCGACGGGATTAGTTGTAAGCGCGCTCACCATGGGACGTGACGTCGAGACCTTCGCGCTCTTGCGCTTCAGGAAGACGAAGACCCATTGTGGCTTTGATACCGTAGAGCGCGATGACAGCAACCACAGCGGACCAGACCGCAGCAATGGCAACAGCTGTTGCTTGAATGCTGAACTGGCCGCCGATGGAATAGTCAGCGCCACCGAGACCGAACCCACCCAGAGCAGGGGAGGCGACAATGGCTGTGCCAAGCGCACCGACAATACCGCCGATACCGTGAACGCCAAACACGTCCAAGCTATCGTCATATTTGAACATCGGCTTCAAGGTAACGACTGCCCAGAGGCAAACGATACCGGCAATCGCACCCAGCACGACCGCACCCATTGTACCGGCAAGACCGGCAGCCGGCGTGATCGCAACAAGACCGGCAACCGCACCCGACACTGCACCAAGCAATGAGGCATGGCCGCGCGTAATGCGCTCGCCGAGCGACCATGCCAATGCGGCAGCCGCAGGGGCAGTGATCGTGTTGAGGAGAGCCTGCGCCGTCAAACCATTGGCTTCAAGATTGGAACCGGCATTAAAGCCGAACCAACCAACCCAGAGCAGGCATGCGCCGATAAGGGTGAAGGTCAGGTTATGCGGCGCCATGTTTTCCTTCATGAAGCCGACACGCGGGCCGACGACAATGGCGGCAACGAGACCGGCAATACCGGCATTGATGTGTACGACCGTGCCACCGGCAAAGTCCAATGCACCCATCGCAAACAAGTAACCGGCAGGCGCACCATCAGCGCTCGGGCCGCCCCACCACCAAACCATATGGGCGATTGGCAGATAGGCGAAAGTGAACCAGAGAACGATGAATGCCATGACCGAACCGAAGCGCATGCGCTCGGCAACGGCGCCAACGATGAGTGCCGGTGTAATGGCCGCAAATGTCAGCTGGAACACGACGAAGGTCAATTCAGGGATATAAACGCCTTTGGTGAACGTCTCAACCACTGAATCCGGGCCAACGCCCGCAAGGAACAGCTTGGACAGATTGCCGATAAACGGCGTCAATGCAGTTGCATCAGCGGCAGAACCAGCGCCTGCAAAGGCGAGGGTATAGCCATAAATCACCCAGAGCAGTGCTATGATGGCAAAACCAGCAAAAACCTGCATCAACACCGAGAGCATGTTCTTTGCGCGGACCAGACCACCGTAAAAAAGGGCCAAGCCCGGAATGGTCATCATAATAACGAGGATGGTGGAAACCAGCATCCAAGTCGTGTCGCCCTTATTGACGACAGGAGCAGCGGCAGCAACTGCCTCAACGGCAGCAGGCGCCACCGCATCTTGAGCAAACGCCGAGACAGCGGCTAACGAGCCCGCAAGGGTCGTTAGCGCTCCGGCTTTCAGGGATGAAATTCTCATGTTTAAATCCTTTTCTAAAAGCCTAGAGCGCTTCGTTGTCTTTTTCGCCGGTGCGGATACGCACGGCATGATCGATCGTGTAGACAAAAATCTTGCCGTCGCCGATTTGGCCCGTTTTGGCCGCACCGGAAATGGCATCAATGACTTTGTCGACCTGATCGGAGGCAACAGCGACTTCGATTTTCAGCTTTGGCAGGAAGCTCACAGCATATTCCGCGCCGCGATAAATTTCTGTATGCCCTTTTTGACGGCCATAACCCTTTACTTCCGTAACGGTGAGACCCTGAATGCCCATGCTCGTCAGTGCTTCGCGCACTTCATCGAGCTTGAACGGTTTAATGACGGCCATGACTATTTTCATATGGCTTTGCCCCTTGATCCGGTTGGAGAGTGATCCCGCACCCCCTTCTGAGAACTCATCAGAAGGCACGCTCGTTGCAGGCGAACCCCCGCAACTTCAAGGATAGATATTCAAGAGCCGTGCCAAGTTGGAATCTTGAGTTTAACGCATTGATAATAAACAATAAAAAATAGCTGTCGGCAAAGCGCTCAATTGTTTACAAACCGTAAACGATTAAAATATGTGCATGATAATTAATTTGGTCATAAATTAGGCATTTGCTTTGATACGAATCAATCCCTCTTGCGCGGTTGACGCGACAAGCACCCCGGCCTTTGAGTATATTGACCCGCGCGCAAAACCACGACCACCCGAAGAACTGGGGCTGTCTTGCGTATAGAGGAGCCAATCTTCAAGATTCACGGGCCGATGAAACCACATCGAATGGTCAAGGCTCGCTACCTGCAAATCCGGTTCAAAAATGCTCTTGCCATGCGCAAACAAAGTCGCGTCGAGCAGGGTCATGTCAGAAAAATAGGCCAGCATGGCACTTTGGATGGTGCGGTCTTGCGGCACGTCGCCGACCGCCTTGAACCAGACGTGCTGTTCCGGCGGCAGTTTTTCCTTGGTGAAATAATGATTGAGCGATACCGGCTTCATTTCAAACGGCCGCTCGCGCTCAAAGAACCGTTTGATGTGGTCCGGCGAGGATTGCAGATATTTGTCGCGAAAATCCCGGTCGCTCATCAAACTATCCGGCCCCGGCACATTCAGCGGCATCGGAATCTGGTGCTCCAGCCCGATCTCATCAATCTGAAACGAGGCCGACAGCGCGAAAATCGCCTGACCGTGCTGAATTGCCACGACGCGCCGCGTCGTAAACGTGCCGCCATCGCGAATCCGGTCCACCTCGAAAATGATTGGCACTTTCGGATCACCCGGACGCATGAAATAAGCGTGCAGCGAATGCACATGGCGTTGAGGATCGACCGTCCGCTGAGCGGCGACCAGAGCCTGCGCAATCACCTGCCCGCCAAACACCCGCTGCCAACCGACCTGAGGGCTGCGACCACGAAACAGATTGTGTTCGAGCGTCTCAAGGTCGAGAATGGAAATCAGTTCGTGCATGGCGCTGGACATGAATAGGACTCTTTTGATTGACGATTAGGTCAATGAATGGGGTCGCGATAGGTCCATAGTCAAGACCGGAGCGATAAAGGGCAAAATATCATGGTCAAAACGGGGATAGATATGGGGATAGATCCAGGGGTCGATATCGTCATCGCCGGTGCCGGATATGTTGGGCTCGCCGCCGCCGTTGCGATCCGCTCATCGGCGCCCGATCTTGAAATCCTTGTCGTCGACGCCGCGCCGGTGGGCGCTTTCGAGCGCGACACCAGAGCCTCCGCCATCGCTGCCGCCGCCACAAGAATGCTGGACCAATTGGGCGTTTGGCACGAAATTTTGCCGGAAGCGCAGCCGATAAACGAGATGATCGTCACAGATTCGCGCAC
>JANOYJ010000330.1:0-3997 GCA_031428815.1 Phyllobacterium sp. | reverse complement strand
CCAAATGGAGGATGCGTCCCTGGTTTTCCGATGCTCCCTTACCATGAGCGGCGCATTTGCCCGGTACTAGGGAATCGATCACATGGCGAGTTTCACGATTGATAACCGTAGTCCAGATGGAAGCACCTTTTTCTCGGAGCTCAGCATGGGCGATTGGACATCTCTGACAATTGTCGAAATGGTTTCGCGCGGCTTCAATGGCCAGTTTGTTGAAAAAGACTATATCACCATGCAAATGTCTGCCGTTCCCGGCTTTCCGCAATTGTTTTACCGCGTGTATGGCGACTTCAATTTCATCTCAAAAATGACGTCTAACGATGTTAACGGCACGTTTGTCGCGGCCGGGAGCCCGATCACATCCATTGAGGTAATCGATGTGAATGGAACCGTCTTTAGCCGCCTTGATGGCATCAATTTTAGCTTCAACTCGGACAAAACAACTTTTGCAATTGAGCCGGTCAATGCATTTGCAAACAGTTTCGCTCCCGGAGAAAATCCGGAAGAGGCCACCTTATTAAACGGCAATGATTACCTCGCGGGAAGTTCAGGCACTGAAGTGCTGTTTGGTTTTGGTGGAAACGATGAGATTTATGGCCTTGCCGGAATAGACGGGCTCCATGGCGGGGCGGGCAACGACACGTTAAACGGCGGGGCCGATGCCGATGATCTCTATGGCGATGCAGGTAATGATACAATTGTTGGATATACGACAGGTGACTATATCGACGGCGGCGCAGATTTTGATACCTGGGCGCTTACCGGTGTTTATTCGACAGGAATTGGCCTGTCGCCCCAGAGAGATTATCGCTCTGTGAATTTTTACAACATTGAAGCCATAAAAATTACCTATGGCGACATTGTTCTCAACTCGAACCAAGTAGGCGGCACCTCGACGGTGCAGACCATTATTGCCGGTTCGATTTATCGTGACAGTTTGGTTGTCTCAGTCGTGCCGGGCGGTTCATTGAATCTTGCCAATGTCACATTTACCGATTGGAACAATTATTCCGGCGAATTTGATCGCATTACACTATTGGGCTCGAGTGGCGCCGATCTTATTCAGGGCAGCCAGAAGAATGACTTTATCTGGGGCTATGAAGGGGCCAACACTCTCTACGGCAATAGTGGTGATGACACCATGCGAGGCGCTGAATTCAGTGCCGATATTTTGTTTGGCGGCAATGGCGCTGACACACTTTATGGGTTTGGCGGTAATGATACGCTGATTGGCGACGACAATCTCGCGAGTAATCCGAACGCAATCCGGGGGGATGACACCCTTTATGGCGGCGGCGGGGCTGACTCGCTCTCAGGCCTCGCAGGCTTTAACATGATTGATGGCGGCGATGGTGTCGATACAGTTGACTACCGCTTCACCATTAACACGCTTGAAAACGGGATAAGCTACCCGGTAACCGTTTATATTGACTTGTCGCGCGTCGTTGATTTCAACAATCCGGGTGCTTCTGCTGTCACCACCTATATCGATGTTCGCACCCCTGAAATCTCATCACCGGTCGCCCGTGATATCATTATCAATGTCGAGAATGTCGAGGGGTCCGCATATGGCGACGATATTACCGGGAACGCTGAGGGCAATCGTTTGCGTGGTTGGGGCGGTATTGACTTGATCAGTGGCCTAGGCGGCAATGATGTCATCGACGGCGGTATAGGCATTGACACAATGCTGGGCGGTGATGGTAACGACACCTATTACGCGAATGTGATAAGCGACGTTGTGACAGAAAACAATGCCGTGCTCACCACCGGCGGCAATGATATTGTGGTTTTCACGGGGACGGTCGGAACCTTCACGCTGAGTGCGAACGTTGAACGTCTTTTACTTTCGGGTGCTTCTGCGATTAACGGCACCGGCAATGGGTTGGCGAATACCATCGTTGGAAATGGAGCAGCCAACAGCCTTTCCGGGCTTGATGGTAATGATGTCATCAACGGCGGTGCCGGTATCGACACAATGCTGGGCGGCCTAGGTAATGACCAATATTATGTCGATGTGGCGGGAGATATTGTGACCGAAGCTGCTGCCGGTGGCACGAGCGACCGGGTGTTGGCCAGTGTCAATTATGTTTTGGCGGCGGCTACCCAGATTGAGTTGCTGACCACAACCAATACCGCGGGTCTTGGCGCGATCAATCTGACCGGCAATGCGTTCAATCAGATCATGCATGGCAACGGCGGAGCCAATGTTTTGAACGGTGGCGCAGGCAATAACACGATCTCAGGCTTTGGTGGCGCGGATATTTTCGTTTTTAACACCGCGCTGAACGCGGCCACTAACATGGACACGATCACCGACTTCAACGCGGCGGCAGACACGATCCGTCTGGAGAACGCCATCTTCACGCTTTTGGCAACCACGGGCGCTTTGGCGGCGAACCTGTTCAAGAACCTGAACCTTGGCGCGCAGGATGCCGATGACCGCATTCTTTACAATGATACGACAGGGGCGATCATTTACGATTCCAACGGGCTCACGGCGGGCGGGCAGACGCAGTTTGCGCTGCTGACCGGTAGCCCGACGGTAACGGCGGCGGATTTTGTTGTGATTTGAGAGGGTGCTGGCGTGCAAACTGCCGCTAACTTACCCGGGAGATGCAGAACTCTATAACCTCAAGCAGCGCGTCCTTTTCCGCCGATGCGGGCAACGGTGCCAGCGCGTCTGAGGCAATCGCGCCGAAATGATGGGCGCGTTGGATGGTTTCGCTGATTGTGCCATAGCGTTTCATCAGGCCATGGGCACGCTCCAGTGCTTCTTCCGAGGCGTCGCCCGTCTCAATGGCGCTGCGCCAGAAATCGCGTTCCGCATCGGTGCCACGGCGATAGGAGAGGATGACCGGCAGGGTGACTTTGCCTTCACGGAAATCGTCTCCGACATTCTTGCCAAGATCCCGCGCATTGCCGCCATAGTCCAAGGCATCATCGACAAGTTGGAAGGCGAGGCCGAGATTAAGACCATAGGAGCGCAAAGCCGCGCGTTCGGACCGACCTGTCTTGGCAATAATCGGGCCGACTTCGGCGGCGGCGGAAAACAGAGCGGCGGTCTTGGCTTTAATCACCGCGAGATATTCGTCTTCCGTGGTTTCGAGATTTTTCGCTGCCGAAAGCTGCATCACTTCACCTTCAGCGATCACCGAGGCAGCTGTGGACAGCACATCAAGTGCTTCGAGCGAGCCTACTTCGACCATCATGCGGAATGCCTGGCCGAGCAAAAAATCACCAACGAGCACGCTCGCCTGATTGCCCCAGATCATTCGCGCTGTCTTTTTACCGCGCCGCAGATCGCTTTCGTCGACGACATCGTCATGCAGGAGCGTCGCGGTGTGCATGAACTCGACGCTTGTGGCGAGTTTCACATGGCCGTCACCTTCATAGCCAAACATCCGTGCGGCGGCGAGCGTCAGCATCGGGCGCAGGCGCTTGCCGCCGGAAGAAATGAGGTGATTGGCGATTTCCGGGATCATTTCGACATTTGACCCGGCTTTAGACAGGATCAATTCATTGACACGGCGCATTTCAGCGCTGGTCAAATCCATCAACGGTTTCACCGAACCGCCTGCCCTTTTACCTTCGTCAAGCGATACAACGACGCCCACAATGCTACTCCCGTGATGGCACATCATAGAAAAGCTTGGCGCATGGCTCAAGTGGCGAATTGGCGCGGGGTTGGAAACAGTTTGTGAGCAAATACTTGCATTTTGTGATGGCGATTGCGACATCCGGTGAATGATTGAGCTTTTTCGCACAAACGACGCCGTGTTGATTTCCTATGTCGAGGCGCTGCTGCGCGACTCTGACATCGCGCATGTTATTGCCGATCAACCTATGAGTATTCTGGATGGCTCGATCGGCGTCTTGCCGCGGCGCATCATGGTGGATGCTGAGGAAGAGGCCCGCGCGCGGCGCTTGATGCAGGACGCCGGGCTCGGCGACAATCTGAAATGAGCGACGGCGAGACAGTGGATGCGTTTCATCGCGG
>JANOYJ010000329.1:0-7244 GCA_031428815.1 Phyllobacterium sp. | reverse complement strand
CGCCATCTGTGCTTCAATGGCATCATACCAGCGTGCGTCATCGCGGTTTTCTTCAAACAATTTATTGCGCGCCCGCATGGATTTTTCATAGTCGAGCACGCGTGTGCCATGGCTTGGATCAATCGCCAAAACCATCCGGTCGAGAAATCGTCGCCTGTCCACCGAGGGTCCGGAAAACAGCCCGTCCATTTGCGGTGTAATCCAGACAACACGCAGATATTCCAAAAACGCATCCGCTCCCTTGGCCGGCGCACCGTTCACTCTGAGGCGCCGTGTCGGTTCCAATCCGCCGCCCTCAGCGCCGTTGCCGGTTCCGAGCGATACGTCGCCATCCTCTGTTTGAAGATCGGCATGAACGGCAAAGCCATTCTCCGCCCCGGCCTGCACCATATCGGCATAGTTCGCGCGCCTTAAGCCGCGGCCGGGTGACAGAAGCGAAATTGCCTCCAAGATGTTGGTTTTGCCAGCGCCATTCTCACCGGTAAACACAGCATGCATCGGGCCGAAATTCAGCCGCGACGCCAGATAATTGCGGAAATTTGAGAGCCTCAGCCCGGATAAATGCAGCCTTGGCGCATGGATGTCAGCACTTTCTTCCATGCGTTGCTGTCGGGCCTAAACCCGCATCGGCATCAAGACATACAGCGCATTTTCATCCGCCGAATCGCGGATCAAGGTTGGCGAACCTGAATCTGCCAGCATGAAGATCGCCTCACTGCCGGAAAGCTGGCTGGTAATGTCCAAGAGATATTTGGCATTAAATCCAATATCGACCTGCTCGGAATCATAGCTCGCCGCCACTTCTTCCGTCGCGCTTCCCGAATCCGGATTGTTGACGGTAAGCAGAACATTGCCGTCGGAGATTGCGAGTTTCACCGCGCGTCCACGCTCGGAAGAAATGGTCGAAACCCGGTCCACCGCTTGCGCAAAACTCTGCCTGTCGATCGTCAGCTTCTTATCATTGCCGCTGGGAATGACGCGCTGATAGTCCGGGAAGGTTCCATCGATCAGCTTAGAGGTCAAAACCACGCTGCCAATGGTCAACCGGATTTTTGCATCCGAAAGCTCAACCGTCACCGCACTATCCGGATCATCAACAAGCTTTTGAATTTCGCTCACAGTTTTTCGCGGGATAATGATCCCCGGCATGCCTTCAGAACCTGCGGGCGCATCATATTCAGCGCGGGCGAGGCGATGACCATCGGTGGCCACAGCGCGAATTTTCATCGTGCCGCCGACGTCAATCGCGTGTAGATAGATGCCGTTGAGATAATAGCGCGTCTCTTCGTTGGAAATCGCAAATTGCGTCTTATCGATCAGACCTTTGATGGACGTGGCGGGGATGCGAAATGTGTGCGTGAATGCGCCGGAGGTCAGCTCCGGAAAATCCGACTGCGGCAGGCATTGCAGGCGGAAATTAGAGCGGCCCGAGACGACACTCATCGACGTGCCATCGGCATTGGTCGAGAGATTGACTTCACCACCATCCGGCAATTTGCGCACGATGTCATAGAGAAGATGCGCGGGCACTGTCGTCGCCCCGCCGCGCTCAACCATGGCCGGTGTCGCCTCGTTGATTTCCAGATCAAGATCCGTTGCCTTCATCTCAAGGCTGGCACCATTGGCGCGAAGCAGCACATTGGAGAGAATTGGAATCGTATTTCGCCGCTCAACGACCCGGTGCACGTGATTAAGGGATTTAAGGAGATTGGCACGCTCGATGGTGACCTGCATAATAAACGGACTCTCAACTTATCAGGGCTTTACACTTTATTAACGAACTTTGCCCGATTCCCATGCGCAAAGGCAAGCGGCATCTCGTAACAGCACTGTCGCTTTTGTTGAAAACAGCAAATTGGACAATGGGGCAAATAAGATGCGCGGGCGCTTGTCTCTATTGTTGTTCCTGAATGAGGCGCTTCAGGATTTCCAACTCTTGGCTGAGTTTCGGATCCTTGCTCTGCTCGCCTTCAATCTTGCGTACGGCGTGCAGCACCGTCGTATGATCGCGACCACCAAAACGGCGTCCAATCTCCGGGAGCGAACGTGGCGTCATGGTTTTCGCCAAATACATCGCCACTTGCCGTGGACGAACAATGGTGCGTGTCCGGCGATTGGATAAAAGGTCCGAGCGTGGCACATTGAAATGCCGGGCGACGATGCGCTGAATATCTTCCACGCGAACGCGCTTTGGCTCACCTTGGCGGATAAGATGCGCCAAAACCTCATCAATCCGCTCAATGGTCAGTTCCGGCTCAAATGTCCGACGGAACAGCACCTGATTGAAGGCCCCTTCCAGATCGCGGCCCGTACCCGTGACAGTATTGGCAATATGCTCCAGAATTTCGTCCGAAATCTTGACGCTGGCATCTTCGGCCTGTGCGCTGGCGCGGCGGGTTTTGAGAATATCGAGGCGCATGGCGAAATCCGGTGACAGGATCTCCAGCGACACGCCACCTTGCAAGCGTGAGCGCACCCGTGCGTCAAGGGATTCCAACTCCGCTGGAGGGCGGTCCGCAGCGACAACGACCTGCTTTGCGCTGTCAATCAACAAATTCAGCAAATGGCAGAATTCGTTCTGGATCGATTTGCCTTGCAGGAACTGCATGTCATCAATGATGAGAAGATCAATATCGCGCAACTGTTCTTTGAACGTCAGCGCGCTGTTGTCACGGATTGCGGTCGCAAAGCGCCACATGAAATATTCGGCCGTAAGATAAACCACGCGGTCATTGGGATTGCGCAGGATTGCTTCAGCCGCGATGGCTTGCAAAATATGCGTCTTTCCAAGCCCGACCGAGGCATGGATGAACAGGGGATTGAACCGCACCGCACCCATGCCGGAATCAGCCACCGTCCGCGCCGCCGCATGTGCTACCCGGTTGGATGTACCATCGACAAAGCTTGCAAAGGTATAGCGCGGATCAAGCGACGAGCCGATCACGCTCGAGGAACTCTCCGCGGCGCCGAACCCGGCTGCGCCCGTGCGCTTGTCTTTGGTGCCAAAAGCTTCACTGACAGTTTTCAATCGCGCTTGCGGTTCTATCATCGGCTCATTGGTAATTTGCTCAACGGCGTGACGAATAGCCGAGCGAACGACCACCTCGACTTTGAGCATGTCGGGATTTTCCTCCCGCCAAAGTTCGCCAATCATCGCCAGATAGTGATTATTAATCCAAGCCCGTAGAAAGGGAGTCGGCACCGAAAGCCGTGCGACACTCTTCGTCGCTTCCACCAATTTCAATCGGCCAAACCAAGATGAAAATACCTCTGCCCCCAGACGAGTCTTCAATTTGAGCATCACGCGATCAAAGGCTGCTTGGGCCTCTGTTTTGTTCATGTCCTGCACCTTCTCTGCGGCTTCTGCTCTCATTTCCATCGTTGCCGAAGCTTTGTTGTCTTCACCCAACGCCAATTCACTCATCGCACGCATCGAACTCATTCACTTTCATTCCCTATGGCCTTGCGACCACGCTTTCACTTCAAGCCATGCTGTATGTGTGTGACACACTCGCAATTGACCAACTCATTCACAGCCCGAATCTTGGGGCAGCGGGCGCAGACAAAGCTTCGCCAAAACGAAAAAACCATCGCTCCTTTCATTCAGCAGTTTTAGATTTGTCGAGTTTTTCCGACCCCTCTTGTGGATTGGTTTTAGCGGCATCTTCGCGGAGGCGACAAGGGCGTCAGTAACCCTTTTTTAAGACCTGATGCAGCCGCGTCACACATTAACCATAGCTAACAAAACATGAATTTTCGATAAGTAGTGGGGATTCAAAGCATTTTTTCGGGCGCAGGAGGAAAGGCAACCGCAAGCAGTCGGCAAAGAAAAAAAATATTAATTTTTGCTTGACTCGCCTTTTCACCCATTGGCTTCCCCATGCGGGTGCGCCCTCTTTGAGAACCTATTGTAACGTATTGAAAATAAACGATAAAATCTACCACGCCACTAGACATACGAAGTCGCCGGAAAGGGAACTAAAAGCAGTTTTAGTAATGTATAATTCAATAGCGGAGGCGCGACTAAAATTAGTGCATAATACAAAAAACCCGGCACGATGGCCGGGTTTTGTGATCAAACGGTAAAATTTAGGCGGTGAGCTTGTTCACGCGAAGTGAGAGACGCGAAACCTTGCGCGACGCGGTGCTCTTGTGCATGACGCCATTCGTGGCCGCACGCATCAATTCCGGCTGCGCTGCTAAAAGTGCAGCTTGTGCGACGACTTTATTGCCGGTGGCCAAAGCCTCTTCAACTTTGCGCAGGAAGGTACGAACGCGCGACCGGCGTGCTTTGTTCACTTCGGTGCGGGCTGCGATCTTACGTGTGGCTTTCTTGGCGGATGACGTATTGGCCATAGGTGCTCTCTGTCCGGATTTTCACTGCCTTGGAATATGCCAGGCACAAAATAAACGAGCGGCCCGTGAAGGCCGCCAAACTTGCGGGCTGTATATGTGAGCTTTGCGCTTGCGTCAACGGAGATTCTGGATTGGCGCAAAAGTTATCGCTTTTGGGAGATGGCATGTAACCGGCATTGCGGTGCACTTGCAATGATGCCGTTTTATGTTATACGTACAGTTATAACATTGGAGATATTGTCATGAACACCACTGTTCGAAAAATCGGCAACTCTGAGGGTATTATACTGCCGAAAGAAGTACTGACCAGATTGGGTATCAAGACAGGCGACACCTTGTCGATCATCATCGGGGATAACGGCGTGCATCTGGCTCCAGCGGAAACCGATCTAGCGCGCCAGTTGGAGGCCGCGAGGGAGGGAATGAATAAATATAAGGTTGCTTTACGCGAACTTGCCAAATGACAAGTTGGGTCTGGATTTCGCGTGACGCCGTTGAGATATTTCACGCCGAACAATTATCTGAGCATGGGGGCTTAACGGGTCTCAAGGACGAGAACGGTTTGGAGGCCGCGCTCGCTCGTCCTTTGCATAAGGCCAATTATGGCGAACCGGACGTTTTCGCTTTGGCGGCCGCTTGTCTATTTGGCATAGCTCGAAACCACCCATTCAGCGACGGCAATAAACGTACAGCGTTTGTGGCGGCCTATACTTTCTTACGATTGAACGGATTCTCCTTAGAGGCGAGCCAAGGAGAGGTTATCACTTTTGTGCTCGCTGTCGCGGCAGGTGAGATCGACGAAGATGGTGCGACGGCATTTTTGCGCGACCATTGTGCCGCGGTGTAATCCGCGTCACTGCTGGCATGTCGCGCAATAGAAACTGGATCGTCCGCTTTGCACGATACGGGTAATTGTCCCGCCGCACCCTGCTTTTTTGCATGCTTCGCCTTCGCGATCATAGACCGAGAATGAATGCTGGAAATACCCGAGCGATCCGTCGGTCTGCATATAGTCGCGCAACGATGACCCGCCGGCCTGTATCGCTTCGGCAATAACCATTCGGATGTCAGACGCGAGCCTCTCGGCCATGAGTGTGCCACTCACAGACTTTGCCGCGCGTTCCGGCGACAGGCCTGACCGCCACAGTGCTTCACAAACATAGATATTGCCAAGCCCCGCAATGAGGCGCTGGTCCAGGAGGGCGCTTTTCAGCGGCGTCACCTTCTTCTCAAACAACGCTGAGATCACATCGCCCGATAATTCATTTCCGGTAGGCTCTACGCCTAGACCTTTGAGGAAGCGGTTTGAATCAAGTCCGCCTACTTCAATCAAATCGACAAAGCCGAAACGGCGGGGATCATTGTACACCACGCGATGCGACGCACCGTCTGCACCACTCAGTTCCAAGACCAAATGATCATGCGTCGCCAGCTTGCCGCGTTGGTGATGAAAAACACCCGGAGTATCAGCATCACTCCCAGCCTCGATACGAAACGACCCACTCATGCCAAGATGTGCAAGCAGCGTCAGTCCATTGTCCAGATGGAGCAAAAGATACTTGGCGCGGCGCGAGATGGATGCAACGGTTTGCCCGGTCAAACGTTCTGCGAGATTGTCGGGAAACGGAAATCTCAAATCCGGGCGCCGCTGTTCAACGCGCGTAATGCGCGAGCCCTCCATGGCAGGCTGAAGGCCGCGCCTGACTGTTTCGACCTCAGGAAGTTCAGGCATCGGGCAAGAAGCTCTTTCCATGTGGCCCGGCCGCAATGCCTAAATGGGCGGCGACACTTTCGCCAATATCGCAGAAACTCGGCCTTATCCCGATTGAACCGGACTTGATGCCGGGTCCCGCGACCAAGACTGGCACGCGTTCTCTGGTATGTTCGGTGCCGCGCCAGGTTGGATCGCAGCCATGATCGGCAGTGAGGATCATCATATCTCCGTCCCGCATCTTGGCGATCGCCTCTGGCAGCCGCCGGTCAAAATACTCGAGCGCCGCCGCATAACCGGGCACATCGCGCCGATGGCCATACAGCATGTCGAAATCGACAAAATTTGTGAAAACCAAATCGCCGTCCTTGGCATCGTCCATGGCTTTCAAAGTCGTCTCAAACAGCGCCTCATTGCCATTGGCCTTGCGAACATCCGTCACACCTTTATGCGCATAAATGTCGGCGACTTTGCCGACAGCAATGACCTGACGTCCCGCCGCCTTGAGCCGGTCGAGCAAAGTGGGTTCCGGTGGATCAATGGAAAAGTCGCGGCGATTGCCGGTTCGAGCGAACGTGGCAGGTGTTTCCCCGACAAACGGCCGGGCGATCACACGACCTATTTTGTAAGGCAAGGCGAACTCGAAAGCGATCTCGCAAAGGGCGTAGAGGCGTTCTAAGCCAAAGTAACTTTCATGAGCCGCAATCTGCACGACTGAGTCAGCGGAGGTATAAAAAATCGGACACCCTGTCTTGATATGCTCTGCCCCCAGCCGCTCAATGATGTCTGTGCCGGATGCGTGGCAATTTCCTATGATCCCCGGCAACTTTGCTTTTTCAATGATATGACGGGTAAAAATATCGGGGAAAGCGGGGATAGTTTTGGGGAAATAACCCCAATCAAAGCGGACAGGAACGCCGGCGATTTCCCAATGGCCGGATGGCGTATCTTTGCCCTTGGACACTTCGCTCGCAGCTCCCCAGAGCCCTGTGACGACACCGCCTCGCGCAAAACCCGATGGATACTCGCCGACTGAGAGCTTTGCCGCTTCTGCAAGGCCAAGCCCGACGAGATTGGGAAGATGAAGCGGTCCCGTGCGCAGCCCGGCAGCGTCGCCTTGGCCGGCCAAGCACTTTTCCGCAATATGCCCAAGCGTATTTGAACCCTCATCGCCAAA
>JANOYJ010000328.1:0-2717 GCA_031428815.1 Phyllobacterium sp. | reverse complement strand
GAAGTTTCCATCCGCCGGGAAAAATCAGAATTGGCGCTTAAGCGGACTTTTTCTTGTCTTCGTCGTCTTCGTCGATTTCCTCGAAATCAGCATCAACAACATCGTCCTGTTGAGAATCCTTGGCGGCATCTGATGCGGCGTCGGCTTCTGCTTGCGCGGACTGTGCCTCATACATGGCCTGGCCCAGCTTCATCGACGCGTCCATCAACACTTGCGTTTTCGCCTTGATGTCCTCAGCATCTTCGCCCGCTGTCGCAGTCTTGAGCGAGGCAATCGCATCCGAGATCGCGGTGCGTTCGGCATCGCCAACCTTTTCGCCGAACTCCTTCAGCGATTTCTCAGACGAATGCACCAGCGCTTCGGCCTGATTACGCGTCTCGACCAGATCACGGCGGGCCTTATCGCCCTCAGCATTGGCTTCAGCATCCTTAATCATCTGCTCGATGTCGGCATCAGAGAGGCCGCCGGACGCCTGAATACGGATCTGCTGTTCCTTGCCGGTGCCCTTGTCTTTGGCTGACACTTGCACAATGCCGTTGGCATCGATGTCAAATGTGACTTCGATCTGCGGCATGCCGCGCGGCGATGGTGGAAGACCGACGAGATCGAACTGACCGAGCATCTTGTTATCTGCCGCCATTTCACGTTCGCCTTGGCTAACGCGGATGGTCACAGCCGACTGGCTGTCTTCGGCGGTGGAAAACACTTGGCTCTTCTTGGTCGGGATTGTCGTATTACGGTCGATAAGACGCGTGAACACGCCGCCCAAGGTTTCGATGCCGAGTGACAACGGCGTGACGTCAAGCAAAAGAACGTCCTTGACGTCGCCCTGCAACACGCCTGCCTGAATGGCAGCGCCCATGGCGACCACTTCATCCGGGTTCACACCCTTATGTGGCTCCTTGCCGAAGAACTGCTTCCCGACTTCTTGGATTTTCGGCATGCGGGTCATGCCGCCGACCAGAACAACTTCGTCAATATCGCTGGCCTTGAGGCCCGCATCGCGCAAAGCCGCCTTACACGGCTCAATCGTCTTCTGGACGAAATCGTCCACAAGGCTCTCGAACTTGGCGCGGGTGAGCTTCATGGTCAGATGTTTTGGACCGGACGCATCTGCGGTGATGAATGGCAGGTTGATTTCGGTCTGGCTCGCCGAAGACAGCTCGATCTTGGCCTTTTCAGCGGCTTCCTTCAGGCGTTGCAAAGCGAGCTTGTCCTTGGTCAGATCAATGCCCTGCTCTTTCTTGAACTCGCCTGCAAGATATTGAACTAGGCGATTGTCAAAATCCTCACCGCCAAGGAACGTGTCGCCGTTGGTGGATTTCACTTCGAAAACACCATCGCCGATTTCAAGGATGGAAATATCGAACGTGCCGCCGCCAAGGTCATAGACCGCGATAACGCCGGCCGACTTCTTATCAAGGCCATAGGCGAGCGCAGCGGCCGTCGGCTCATTGATAATGCGCAGTACATCAAGACCGGCAATCTTGCCCGCGTCCTTGGTGGCTTGGCGCTGAGCATCGTTAAAGTAAGCGGGAACAGTAATGACGGCTTGCTCAACGGTTTCGCCAAGATAGGCTTCTGCCGTTTCCTTCATCTTCTGAAGGATCATCGCGGAGACTTGGCTCGGCGAATATTTGTCTTTGTTCACTTCAACCCAAGCGTCGCCATTGTCAGCTTTGGCAATTTTATAAGGAACGAGGCCCTTATCTTTTTCCACCAGCGGATCATTATAGCGGCGGCCCATGAGGCGCTTAACGGCATAGAGTGTGCCTTCCGGATTGGTCACGGCCTGACGTTTGGCAGGCTGGCCGACAAGGCGCTCGCCATCGTCAGAAAATGCCACCATTGACGGCGTTGTGCGCGCGCCTTCGGCGTTCTCAATGACTTTCGGATTTTTGCCGTCCATGACGGACACGCAGGAATTCGTCGTACCAAGGTCAATACCGATGACTTTAGCCATGTTTCATCTCCTTTTAGCGAGCGGCCGGAACCCCGATAGGCGTTTTTTGGCAGCCCCTGAACAATCTTTCCCATGCAGGAATTCGCGGGGTATATAAGAAGCCAAACTCCTGGCTGCAAGGCAATTCACTGGCAAAAACCCGTGAAATCGCAGTAAAGGACGCTTCTCTGGCTAAATTTATTGTCTTGAAACATGAGCCGTACCCCGAACCTGCCTTTTGATGTCCCCATATTGCATCAGCAGCGCAAGCTGTGCTTCATTAATGATCTCTTTCTCATCTTCCAGGTATACAAATGTCATCGGGCCAGCTTGTTGCAATCGGACTTTTGTTATTGTTAAGCCCGACTACGAGCTTCGCCTATTCAGAGGGCGAGGCGAATGCGTTTCATACCGCTGATAAGAATGGCGACAAACAAATTGACCGCGCCGAATTCGTTGTCCTGATCAATGAAATGGCCGCGATTGGGGCTGAAAAAGCCATTACTGTGAAAAAATGGGGCGTTTATGGCATGGGCTTTAGACGCGCCGACGCCAATGGCGACGGGGTGATTTCGATCCCGGAGTTGAAGGCACAGAAATAGCCGGCTTGGTTAGCCGACTTTTTCCCAAGTACCCGATTTGCCTGCCGCGAAGACTGCATCAATCAATTGCTGGTTTTTCTTTGAGCTTTCCAGTGTGAAATAGTGCTCCTTGGCACCGCCTGCTACGCGGGCGAAGGCTTCGACTTCGAGCTTGTATTGATTGACGCCCGGGA
>JANOYJ010000327.1:0-4946 GCA_031428815.1 Phyllobacterium sp. | reverse complement strand
GTAGCCGCGCGATTGAAGGGCGCGAACCCCGCCCATGCGCACAGAGTCCTCATCCTCAACAACAAGAACGGTCGCAGAGCCCGACAAATCGCGGGTGGTTTCATTACCAACGGAAGCCGCCTTAGTCGCTGCCCGCGCATCGGCGGCAGCCTCTTGGCTGAGCATTTCCGCTGTTTTCGCAGTCGCGATATACTTGGGCAAGAATATTCTGAATACGGTGCCCTTGCCTTGCTCCGAATCCACATAAATGAAGCCGCCGGTTTGCTTGACGATTCCATAGACCATGGACAGACCCAAACCTGTACCCTTGCCAACTTCCTTCGTGGTGAAAAACGGTTCAAAAATCTTTTCGCGGATTTCTGCCGGAATGCCGGTTCCGTTGTCTTCTACCTCGATCAGCACATAGTCCGCGGGCGTCAATTCTCGAAAAGTAAATTCCGCACATTCCGCTTCGGTGAGATTTCTACTGCGAATGGAAATCTCGCCACCCGCCGGCAGTGCATCGCGCGCGTTGACGATGAGATTCACAATAACCTGCTCAAGTTGACCGACATCGGCCCGCACCGGCCAAAGGTCGCGGCCATGATCGAGCTTGAGTTTGACATTGTGACCAGCAAGGCGCGTCAGCAACATACGCAAATCGGCAAGCACGTCTGTAAGGCTCAGCACTTCCGGTCGAAGCGTTTGTTTGCGGGAAAAAGCCAAGAGCTGGCGAACAAGTGAAGCAGCGCGATTGGCATTCTGCTTGATATTCATAATGTCCTGAAAAGACGGATCTGACGCTGAATTATGGTTCGCTAGCAAAAGGTCCGACGACATAATGACGGCGGTCAGCACATTGTTGAAATCATGCGCGATACCGCCGGCCAATTGCCCGACGGCTTGCATCTTCTGGCTCTGCGCCATCTGCACTTCCAGCGCTTTTTGCTCGGTCGTCTCAACCGCATAAACAAAAGCCGCCTCGTCCGGTGCTTCACCCGACCCTTCAGCAACCGCATTGAAATAAACACGCAAATGCCGCGTATCGTCATTAGGAAGAACGGATTCAATGGGGGCGATGTCCGCTTGTCCCGCCATAGCCATGTCAAGTGTGCGCCCAAATAGCTCGCGATCCCGCTCGTGAATAATCGTATCTAGTTTTACGTGACGGTCGACTGCCTGCCGGTCGACGATTGCAGAGAACGTCTTCAAAAACCGCGCATTCGTCCGTAAAACACGGCCTTCCTTGTCAACGGCGGCAATGGCCATCGGCGCGGAGTTGAAGAATCGCGTAAAGCGCATTTCCGCCGTACCCGCCTCTGTCGTCGGCATGGAACCGTCACTTCGATTGAGAACAATTGTCCGAACAGCACCGGATGAGCCATCTCTATTGGCCTGAACCCTTTGGTAAAACCGAACCGGCAGGGCCTGACCATTGCGTTTGGCAAGATCCAGATCGATCACCGCCGTGCGAACTGAACCGGGCTCGGCCCTGACCGATTCAATCAAGGCCATGCCTTCGCCGACAACTATGTCTGAAACATCAACCATTCCCGCCTGAAACTGGACAAGATCAATGCCCAGCCACTCGGCGAGCGTTGAATTGATATAGGTGATCGCACCCTTCGCGTCGGCGGAGAAAAATCCGGCTGGTGCGTGGTCTAGATGATCAATCGCTTCCTGTAAGTCGCGGAAAAATTTCTCCTGCTCGGCACGCTCGTTGGAAATATCGGAAATTTGCCAGGCGTTGAGAAGCTCAGTCTGCCCGGATAATTGCAGTGGCCGAACACGCAATCGATACCATCGGCTATTACTATCGCCCTCAATGCCAAGTGGTTTTGATAGCCTGAACTCCTCAATCCCGTCGACGCCATCCCGTAATTTCTGACTAAGCCGGTAAATCACGTCTGGCACTTCGGCATCCGCGGAAAGTATACTCTCCACGCTTCTAATATCTGTAGAACCTTTCGCTCCGGTCAGTGTTGCATACGCATGGTTTGCGTACACAATGCGACCTTTGGCGTCAGAAATAACCGTTCCCTCACCTGATCCGTCGACAAAGGCTTTCGACAACTCGGACCCGGCAGAACGCGGGGCGATTCGAATAAAGCCGATAACGGAGGCAAAAAGATAAAATATCCCGACCATCGCGAAGATGCCAAGCATGCCAAGCAGAAAGGTTTCGCCAAGGCGATCACGGAAGAAAATGAAAACTGCGGCCACCGCAATCAGCGCCGCGCCCAAAACTAAGAGGCCGGAAGCGGCACCCGGACGGACTTCCCGGTCGATCACCGGTGCCGGATGAATTTCGCCTTGCTTGTCAGAAGCCATGCAGCCGCGTCCTCATTTCCCGAATCAGGAACTGGTGTGTTTGAATCACACTCATAAGCCATCGAAAAGGTCCGCTGCCAGTCAACCCCATCGCTTCACTGCGTTTTGATAGACTTTCACACGCCTTTCATTGCTTTCCCGACGCTTGTTCATACAATCAAGGAGGGTTAGGATTACCAAGAAGGGCAATCATCTTTGGAGTATCTACCCATGGCAGACTGGATTGCGGGATATATCGGCGCTGAGTATGCGCCATTGGTGTACTATGTTTTGATGGGTCTTGCGGCGCTGATAGGACTTCTCGTCCTTATTCGGCTCTTTCGCAAACTCACCCATGGGACATTTGTAAGCGGCGGCCGTAATGCGCAACCACGTATCAGCGTTCAAGATGCCGCCCCTGTGGACAGCCACAGACGCTTAGTTCTTGTTCGCCGCGATGATGTGGAGCATTTGCTGCTGATTGGAGGCAACACCGATATTGTGGTGGAGCAAAACATCCGCACTCAAGTTTTAACTCAGCGGTCGCCGTCCAATCCTGAACCCGTCGGAATGCGCGAACGACCCGGTGGAGCCGAACCTGTTGCCTATCCAGCCCCGCCACCGCGTGTCATTCAACCGGTTACAACACAGCCCCGTCCACTGGCGACGCCGACTCTGCCCCGCCCTGTTGTTGCACAGCCGCCTTTGATACGCCAAGAGCCACATGCGGATCCCATCGTTCCATCGCCACCGGTAGTTCGTTCAGAGCCACCCGTCTACGAGCCGCTGAAACGGTTGGAGCCAAGAGCGCCGCAACCGGTTGAACCAACGAGCGCAACGGCACCCGGTATCACGTCGGAGGGTGTTGCTACCAAATCTCCAGACCAGAGTTTGGACGACGAACTCGAGAAAATGCTGGGCGATTTTGAGGTATTTTCACCCCCGAAACCCTAATCACATTATGATACAATAATGACCTACCTCCCAAAAACACGACCGGATCATGATCAAGCAGCGACATTTTTGGCGGGTCTGCGTTCCGAAAAGCGATATGAAGAAAGCTTGCAACTCATTGAATTGATGCAAAACCTGAGCGGTGATCCAGCCACTTTATGGGGAACGTCAATTATAGGCTTTGGACACTACCACTATACCTATGCCAGCGGTCATAGCGGCACGTCGATGCGCGTCGGCTTCTCACCACGCAAGAACGCGATGACGATTTATATCATGTCGGGCTACGAAAATAAGAAAGCGTTGCTCGAAAAGATCGGACCGCATTCCTTAGGAAAGTCGTGCCTATACATCAGGGACATGAGTAAAATTCAAACAACAATCCTTGAAGAAATCATAGCGATCTCTCTCAAGGAAATGTCAGAGCTTTATCCGATATAGCACTCGCCGAAACTAATCGTCGCGATAGACTTTCTCCCGCCGCTCATGACGCTCTTGTGCTTCAATCGACAGGGTCGCAATCGGGCGGGCATCCAAACGTTTCAGGCTAATCGGCTCACCGGTTTCTTCACAAAAACCATAAGTGCCTTCATCAAGACGTTGCATAGCCGAATCGATTTTGCCAATAAGTTTGCGCTGCCGGTCACGGGCGCGAAGTTCGATGGACCGGTCGGTTTCAGAAGATGCCCGATCAGCGAGATCAGGATGATTAGTGTTTTCTTCCTGCAACGCTTCAAGCGTTTCGCGGGCCTCGCGCAGAATATCGTTTCTCCAAGACACAAGCTTAGCCCTAAAGTACGACTTCTGACGCTCGTTCATGAACGGCTCTTCTTCGGAAGGTTTGTAGTTGGTTTCCACAGTGCGACTCATCGAAGCGTTACCCAATCTGTCAAACATTGGCGCTCCTATATTCTGGCGCACCTTTTCAAGCAAGACGGCAATGCAATTTCCAACCAGACAAAATTTACGTATTGGTCAAGACGAAATGTAACGCATGATCGCTTGGCGCTTTAAAACAAACCTGATTAAACAGGCGCTATCTCGATTGTCCTCATCGAAAGCCTGTCATGACGCGTCTGTTTCTTCTCCGCCACGCCAAGGCCATGCCCGCCGAACCCGGTACGAGAGATTTTGACCGCCCGCTTGATGCTAAAGGGATTCTGGACGCCAAGGCCCTGGGCGGGGAAATGCTGGCGCGCGGGCTCGTGCCAATAAAAATCCTGTGCTCTGCCGCGCTTCGCACCCGTCAAACACTTGAGCATGTGGTTGAAATTCTACCTTTTGAATCAGAGATCATCTATAGCGATACTCTCTATAACTCTGAGGCCGATGGCTATCTGGAAGAGATTATGGCTCACGGAGACTGGGCGTCGTTGCTTGTCATCGGTCACAATCCCGCAACAGAAGAGCTCAGCAATATTTTGGTTTCGCGGCACGACAAACAGTCCATCCGTGCACTCATGCGCGGATTTCCGACGTGCGGGTTGGCGCATTTTGAGTTCGAAAGCACTTTGCCAAAACTCGCTTGGCACACAGGTACACTGACCGATTTCATTGTGCCGTCAGACCTCTAGCCATTAAAAACTTGTACCACGCCTCCTATATGCGACAAAATAGACAGGACCTACGGTGGCGATAACCAGTTTTACCGATGAAGCCCGCATTGCCCTCGATGGCCTGTCAGATCGCTTGACGGGCTTCGC
>JANOYJ010000326.1:0-3294 GCA_031428815.1 Phyllobacterium sp. | reverse complement strand
GCACTGGCTTCAGCGCGAAGATCGCTGCGGATCTTTTTAGCAAACTTGAAAAGATCGAATCCACGGAAAGTCCATTTGGCGAGAAACTGACGCCATTGGAGGCGCGCGGTGTTCGCTTTTGCCAACCGGTGCTGGTCGCGGAAGTAGAATTCGCTGCATGGACCGCGGACGGAAATGTGCGTCACGCTTCGTTTCGTGGATTACGGGACGACAAACCCGCCAAGGACATCGTACGCGAAGGAAATGCGCCAGTGGTAAAACAAGCGTTGGCAGACGAGAGCGCCGTGAAGCTCACACATCCGGACCGGTTATATTGGCCTGAAGACGGCGTGACCAAGGAGGGTTTGGCAGATTATTATACGGGTATCTGGCCGTTTATATCGCCCTTCATCACCAACCGGCCGCTCGCTTTGTTGCGATGTCCGGAGGGAATTGGCGGTCAGTCGTTTTTCCAGAAGCACGCATGGAAAGGCATGGCCAAGGAAATAAAACTCTTTCAGGACCCACAGGATGAGCCGGACGAGAAGCTGATTATCATCGACAATCTCGACGGCTTGATCGGTCTCGTGCAGGGAGCGACTTTGGAAATTCACCCTTGGGGCGCATCCATCAACGATATAGAACATCCGGACATCATTATCATGGATCTTGACCCCGGTGAGAATGTTGCATGGGCAGAGGTCATTCGCGCCGCCTTTGACGTCAAGACCCGGCTGGAAGCAGCGGGGTTAGCGGCATTCGTCAAGACCTCCGGCGGTAAAGGTCTGCACGTTTGTAGCCCTGTCAAACGTTCCGCAGACTGGCCGCAAACCAAGGCTTTCACGAAACGCCTTGCCGAGGCAATGAAAAACGACGAGCCCGACCGCTTTGTCGCGACCGCTTCGAAAGCCCGGCGGCATGGCAAAATATTGTTGGACTATTTGCGCAATGGCCGGGGACAAACTGCCGTCGCGCCATATTCGACCCGCGCAAGGCCCGGCGCATCTGTATCAATGCCGTTGGATTGGGACGAGTTGAGCCAATTGTCCGGGCCCGCATACTTTACAGTGTTAAATGCCTCCAAGCGCCTCAGTCAGATGAAGCGCGATCCGTGGGAAAAATTCCACGAAAGTGCGATGATTATCCAGACGTAGCTATTCGGATTTAGCGGTTTGCTTGGCGAGACTTTTTTTCAGTGCGTCCAGAATGCTAATCACGTTGCTCGGCTTCTCGAGTGCGGCATCCGCAGGGGAAGGCTTCTTGGCTTTGGGTGCTTTCTTCTTTTTGGCGGCAATAATTTCAAGCAAATTGGTCTGCACCGGGTCCTTGAGGATCGACGCGTCCCAAGGCCTGGAATGCTGATTGATGAATTGCTTGAGCAGAGAAAGATGCAACGCCGGTGATTTTTTCTTGGCCTCGCTGTCGAAATAGTTTTTGGCATCGCGCACTTCATCGCCGTACCGCAGGGTCCAGACAATGATGCCTTTGCCATGGGGTTCAAGCAGCACCGCACGCTCGCGACGGTACAACACCACCCGTGAAATGCCGACGACATTGTTCTCGGCCATCGCCTCGCGAATAACCGCAAAAGCTTCCTCACCAACCTTATCGTTCGGCGACAGGTAGTGCGCTTTGTCATACCAGATCCAGTCAACCGAATCTTTCGCGACAAAAACGTCGATGTCGATGGTTCGCGTACTTTCCAGCCGCACCGCGTTGATCTCGTCTTCCTCAATCATGACGTAATCAGCTTCGCCGCGCTCAAAACCCTTGACTTCATCTTCCTCGTCAACGGGTTTTCGTGTCACCGAGTCCACGTACTGGCTGACCACACGATTGCCGGTGCTGCGGTTGAGAATGTGAAAGCGGACTTTTTCAGACTCAGTGTTGGCGGGTGTCATCGCAACCGGACAGGTCACCAGCGAAAGCTTCAAATAGCCCTTCCAAAACGTGCGGCTTTCCATGTGGGTCCTCTATTGGAACATTCGCCTATTAACGCGACAACTCGTCTAACTCCAAGCCTCGCGCTAGTGTGTCAATTTCGCCATAACAAAATCGCGGTACCAGAAACCAGACCAGCCCTTCAGGCCCGGCAGAAGTTACTTTGATTTTGAGCTTGAAGCGCCTGTGGACGACTTCTTATCGTCGGCTTTTGATGACGACTTGCTGCCGGATCCGCTGGCGGACGAACCGCCACCGGATTTAGAGTGAACACTGGATTGTGTGTCACTGCCACTACCCTTTGCCTTGGTAGAGCTCTTGTCTGCATTTTGATTCGTTTGCACCATTATTTCCTCCATGAGCCGTTACGATGAAGGAATTCTTGAACGGCTGGATAGTTCCGCTGCGTGTCGTTTAATAGTAACTTTTAAATTCGGAGCAAATACCTCCGATGCCTTGACGGGTTTTTGGGATAGCACCCAAGGTTAGTACAGATTAGATCTGTCAAATTTTATCATTGTTTTAATGCAGGATTTGCAGGCAGGGATTTTCAGAACGAAACCGTGGCTCTCTTCCGCCATTTCTGCACCGTCGTCGGGCTGATCGCACGGTGTCGGGTATGGACCCTCACGCTTTCGCACTACGCTGTATCGCTCGACTGACCGCCTCTGTCGTGTATCACTTCTCAGTGGACGACACACCTATTAGCTACGGACAACGACAATCCGTCCTATTTGATACGGAAGTAGCACACCTTGGCGTGACCGGTTTGGATCATACCGATGGACTTTGCTGCGGCCTTTGAGAGATCAACAATACGCCCGGGAATGAACGGGCCGCGGTCATTAATGCGAACTACAACACTTTTTCCGTTCGACTTATTGATGACTTTGATACGCGCGCCGAAAGGCAGCGTCTTATGCGCGGCAGTCATTGCGGATGGGTTCATCCGCTCGCCATTGGCAGTCTTGGAATAAAGTGCATACCAAGAAGCCCGCCCGCATTCGTCGGCGCTGGCACCTGTCAATGCAATGAAAGAAATGCCGAGTGCGCCCAAAAGTGCTAATTTGATTTTCAATGTCCCATTCCGTCATTGTTAAGTTTTGAGGCGTTTCAACGGCGAAGTGTGGCGGGAAAGTGACTGATAGTAGTCACAAATTGAGACCAAAAGTTACAGAGGTGGCGACCGGGTAAGCTATTTGGCCGTAATGTACAAAAAGAGAGGAAGGACGTTTGAAATCACAACTTTTCGGTAGTGATTTCGCGATGCAGGAGTCATGCTGCAATAAGAGTACTTGGTGCCTGAAGAGGCATCGAACTTGGCTTCTAATACATTGATTTTGTTAGATATAAATTTCCTGATTTTCAGAAATA
>JANOYJ010000325.1:0-6008 GCA_031428815.1 Phyllobacterium sp. | reverse complement strand
GCAACGGCTGTCGACACAGGATGCAGTGCGTTTTTAACCAATGATGCATCAATTCGTCTGCCAAAAAGTATGGAGCTTGTGCCGTTCTCGACTGGATGACGCCCTCAGGCATCACCCTTCACAACCCCGACAAACGGCAATTCGCGAAACGCATGCGCGACGTCCATGCCGTATCCGACGACGAAATAATCCGGGCAGTCGAAGCCGGTGAAATCGGCATTGATGTCAGCCTTGCGCCGCACGCTCTTATCAAGCAGTACGGCGATTGAAACGCTCTTCGCGCCGCGTGAAAGCATCAGATCGCGGGTAAATTTCAAAGTGTTTCCGGATTCTAGAATGTCATCGATCATAAGAACATCGCGGCCCGCGACAACACTGTCTATGTCGCGCAGAACCTTGACCTCGCCGCCTGTGGTGCCTGCGCCATAGCTCGAAATGGTGATGAATTCGACTTCCGGGTGCAGCCCCGCATCGTGCATGGCGCGGATGAGATCGGCGGCAAACACAAAAGACCCCTTTAGGATCGAGACCACCAGCAAATCATGATAGTCGCGCTCCGCAATCTCTTTAGCCAGTTCCAGATTGCGCATCGCAATTGTTGAGGCCGAAAACAGCACCTCAATTTTTTTACCGCGAACAATATTCATGACGTGCCCCCTCGACGTATGGGGAGGTCAATATAGAAGCGCGTGCCCGCCGCAAAGCCAAAAAACACCAAAGGTCGAAAACAGAGTGAATGCCAAAAATCCGGGAGAAAACGCGCTGTCATCCGCATATGCGACGGCATGAAAGGGAACATTCTGCCTCAAAAGATCAATGCCGGGCATTTGTGACGATGCCGTTGATTTTTGCGGCACGGCGATGATGTTATCAGCGTCGTTAAAACCCGTTGATGCCCCAACCGTCTCAAACACCGCATCCGAAATATCGGCATGATCTACAGCCAATCGCGCCGATGCCCCCGGACCTTTCGCCGGTGCCAGAACCTCAATGTCAGCGAAACGCGGTTCGCGCCGAACCTCAGCCATAATCGCAGCCTTTCTCCCGTCCCTAACTGTCGGTAAATGAAAACCGTTAAATTTTCACAAAAATTGCCCATGATTCGCTAAGGGGTGATTCTCCTGGGAAGACGAATGAAGGAAACAGCTTTTTGATCCGGTTTGAAAATGTTGGTTTGCGCTATGGCATGGGTCCGGAGATTCTCCGCGACGTGTCGTTTCATATTGCGCCAAAATCATTCCAGTTTCTGACCGGCCCCTCTGGCGCGGGCAAAACATCGCTCTTGCGTCTGCTGTTCATGGCGCTGCGCCCGACGCGCGGTCTGATCACGGCCTTTGGCAAAGACATTACCAGCATCACGCCTCGGGAATTGCCGCTGCTGCGACGGCGAATGGGCGTGGTGTTTCAGGATTTCCGTCTGCTGGACCATCTGACAACGTATGAAAACGTCGCGCTTCCGCATCGCGTCAGAGGCAAAGATGAATCATCGTACCGGACCGATGTGATTGAGCTTCTAAAATGGGTGGGCCTTGGCGAGCGCATTCATGTCTTGCCGCCTGTTCTTTCAGGTGGCGAGAAGCAGCGTGCTGCCATTGCACGCGCACTGATTGACCAGCCGCAAGTGCTTCTGGCCGACGAGCCGACAGGCAACGTCGATCCGCCCTTGGCGCGTCGGCTCTTACGCCTCTTCATGGAGTTGAATAATTCTGGCACAGCCGTCGTCATTGCCACACATGATTTGACACTGATGGATCAAGTCGATGCACGACGGATGATTTTGAATGGCGGAAAGTTGGAAATCTATGACTGATGTCAAAACCACGCATGCAACCAATTTTAAGCGTTATCGCCGCCGGTTTGCGGAGAATTTCGGCTTCGGTGATGAAACGGCTCCCGCCGCGATCGTGCCGGAGGGCAATCTTGCCGGCAATGCACTGGTCTTTGTCATCGCCATTATGACGTTTTTAGCGTCGCTGACCATTGGTGCGGTTTCAATCGTTCGCGATACGGCGACGACATGGCAAAGTCAGATTTCCCGCGAAGCAACGATTCAAATCAAACCAGCTGATAACTTTGACATCGAAGCTGCGCTCATCAAGGCACGTGACCTTGCCAGTGGAATGGCCGGTGTACGTGATGCCAAGGTTGTCGATATTGAAGATACCAAGCGGCTTTTAGAGCCGTGGCTCGGCACGGATTTTGATGTCGCTTCCCTGCCCGTGCCCCGTCTGGTCATTGTCACCATCGATCCGTCTTCCCCGCCGGATTTCGCTGTCATGCGAAAAACCGTCACCAAGGCGATTCCGAATTCCAATGTGGACGACCATCGAAACTGGGTCGACCGTCTCATTAAAATGGCGCGTACCATGGTGATCCTGGGCGTTGGGGTTTTAGTGCTTGTCATGGCTGCCACCGCGCTCGCCGTTGTGTTTGCCACGCGCGGGGCGATGTCCGGCAATGGTGACATTATTGAAGTTTTGCATTTTGTCGGCGCTGAGGCAAAATTCATCGCACGCCAGTTTCGAAACCGTTTCTTGCTGAACGGCATAAAAGGTGCCCTTGCCGGCGGCTTTGCAGCCATTCTGGTGTTCTTCCTCGTGGGCATTTGGTCGTCGTATAATTTAGCAACGCCTGAAGGCAATCAGGCCAATGCACTTTTTGGCACATTTTCGATAGGACGCGACGGCTATCTCGGCGTACTGGCCATTATTGCATTGGTCGCCGTGCTGACTGCCGAAACCACACGTCTTACGGTGATCGGTTATCTTCACCGTATGGACAACATCTCTGGCATGCACTCTTAGTGCCTTGCGCAACCAAAAACTGCCAAACCGATAAACTATCAACACAGCTTCAAAGTTATCCGTGATCCTGCCGCGACGACAGGCCTATCCAATGCCACATTTAGGAATTAACCATAGGAGATGGCAGAGTCGGGACTGGCCTATCAAAAAGCGCAAACTCGCGGCGTGAAAGCGCCCGCCAAGCCACGTTTGGGTTTTAGAAAACGCATTGCGAGCGTGATTGGACCCTCTGCCCTCGCGCTCACACTCGTCTTCCTCCTCGGTTTCATCATTTTCGCGGAACGCATCAGCGCCATGCAGCAGCCGGAATTAATCGCCGCTGCCGATGGCATCGTGGTATTAACCGGCGGCCAATATCGCCTCGAAACGGCCGTCGCACTTCTTGCCAATGGCAAGGGAAAACGTCTGCTGATTAGTGGCGTTAATCCCTCCATCGACAAGCACGACGTCGCTAAATTGGTTGGCGGGGATCCAGAAAAATTCAAATGCTGCGTCGATATCGACTATAGGGCACTCGAAACCGTCGGCAACGCGACCGAGACCGCCAAATGGGTGCGCAATAACGATTTTCACTCGATTATTCTCGTGACCAATAACTACCACATGCCGCGCAGCCTGCTCGAACTGAAGCGCGTTACGGGAAAAGTTGAAATTCTCCCCTATCCGGTGGTCAATTCCGATTTAGGCAATGGCGCGTGGACGCTGCGCCCCGAGACAATTCGTGTGCTTTTCGCTGAGTATTTGAAGTATCTCGGTGCGTTGTCCCGCGCGGTTCTGCCAGTGCCGGTGTCAATTGGCTCAATGATGGGACCGGCAAAAGCAGCGGCTCCCAAACCGAAACAAGGTTAGGCTGTTCTCATTGCCAAATGCTTCGTGTATCGACATGACGATACCGGGACGCATCGCATGATCTTTATCCGCTCGCTTTTGTTTAATCTGGCCTTCTATGTCAGCATCATCGTGCAGATGATCGTGCTGACGCCGATATATTTCCTGACGCCGCGCAAAAAGGCGTGGTTCGTCCCGAAAAACTGGGCGACGTCCAATCTTTGGCTGCAGAAAGTCATCGTCGGCTGCGACCACACGATTGAGGGGTTGGAGCATATCCCTGACACAGCCTGCATCATCGCGCCAAAACATCAATCTTTCTGGGATGCCTTCGCCTTCGTGCCGCGCGTGCCGGACCCGGTCTATATTCTGAAACGCGAATTGATGTGGATACCGCTGTTCGGCTGGTATGTCGGCAAGATGCGTATGATACCCGTGCATCGCGGCAGCAAGACAGTGGCGCTGAAATCGATCACGGATGGCGCAAGGATCGCAGTTGCCGATGGCCGTCAAATCATGATCTATCCCGAAGGCACCCGCCGCGCCCCGGGAGATGAGCCGTCGTATAAGTATGGCGTGGCGCATCTTTATGTCGAACTCGGCCTGCCCGTGGTTCCTATTGCGCATATGGCCGGTCTCTATTGGCCGCGCCGTCAGTTCATGCGTTATCCCGGAACCATCAAATGCCGCGTGCTACCGCCTATCCTGCCGGGACTGACTAAAGAACAGTTTTTGAAGGAACTAATGCGTGTCACCGAAGCCGCCTGCGACGAATTCCTTATCGATGCAGCCACCGGACCCAATCCACCGCCCATACCGCCGACAGCTCAAAAGCGGCTAAAAGAACTTGGTATCAATCTGCCCGGATAAGCCGCGCCACACCCTCAAGCCAGGGATCGCGAATGCCGATCTCACGCAGATGACTCAAGGTGTTCATCACATACTCTTCATTTCGACCGGCGGAGCCAACGGCACCGCTTACAATCCGTGCCGCGTCTTCAACACTCAAATGCCCCGCAAATTGTTCGTGCCGCTGGTCAGCGACATAGGCCATAGCCCGCACCATCCGGCCATCATGAACACGGGCGGTCAAATGGCGTTCTTTGTAGACATGGCTGATCAGCTCGCGCTTGTGCAGATATTCAACCACATCCGCCTCATCGCCCCTCGCCACGCGAAACGCCATGCCGACACACGACCCGCCGCGATCCAATCCCATGACCAGTCCGGAGCGTTCCGGTGTGCCGCGATAGTGGCGTGAATGAATGCACAATGTGCGATGATAGCCGTGCAGCCGCGCCTTTACCGCTTCTTCATGCGCAAAGCCGGGGTTCCACATTAAAGAGCCGTAGCCGAACACCCAAAAATCGCCACTTGTTTCAGGCAAGACGAACATCCACTAAACATTTCCGCTTTTGATGGAATCATCAAAAGCAAAGGACAATGCGATAAGACAATAACTTAAGGCAAAGTGGCGGTTCCGTAAAATGTCACTTTGCTCTAAGGATTTCTCTTCTCCGATACGAGCGAGCCCTCATGCCGTCAAGCACTCAAACCACACCCACATATTCTCGCCGCATAAAGTGGCTCGGCATTGGTATCGTCATTTTTATCGCGCTTTACTCCGGCTTGTGGTTTTGGGGTGCGTCTTTCGCGAAGGATGAACTCAACAAGGCACTTATAGAAACGGCGGGCACCGGCAAGACCGCTAAATGTGATAACCTCGACATTAAAGGCTTCCCGTTCCGCATCGGTGTTTTTTGCGATCAGGTTACTTATGCTGACCCGAGCGAGAACATTTCGCTCACCCTCGGCAAGGTTCGCTCCGCCGCACAAATCTACAATCCGATGCAGGGCATCGTGGAAATAGACGGACCGCTGGAGCTGTCACTGCCCGGCGATAATTCAGTGAGAGCCGACTGGTCGATGTTACATGCCAGCGCCAAGATCGCTCAGCCCTTGCCAAAGCGGTTCTCGCTCGAGAGCAAAGATTTCACGCTGTCGCTGCCGTCGAAATCCGATAAAGCCGTTTTCAAAACTGAAAACGCGCAAGTGCATTATCAAACAGTCGATCAAGATATTGATCTCGCAGTGTCGACCACAAACATGCTGATTGATCCCTCTTTGACACAAGGCCGCGATATTCCGCAGTTCAATTTCGATGCCGATATTCAACTGAAAAACGGCGTTGCGCTCGCAACATCCGATGAGAAAAACATCGCAATACTTCTGCGTGGTCAGTCCGGCACCATTCGCGGCATCGGCCTCAATTTTACCCAAGGCGGCGGCTTCAAACTGAGCGGTCCGGTTGCTCTCGATGATACCGGCCTCATCAATGCCGATCTCTCTATTTCATTTAGCGATGCGAAAAAACTC
>JANOYJ010000324.1:0-2881 GCA_031428815.1 Phyllobacterium sp. | reverse complement strand
CGCGGCGGGCGGCGGCTATGCGCAGGTCGTGCCGATGGAAGACATCAACCTGCATTTCACCGGCGATTTCCACGCCATCACAGCGGCGCATAATCTCCTCTCGGCGCTCATCGATAATCACATTTACTGGGGGAATGATCTGGGCATTGACACGCGCCGCGTCGCTTGGCGCCGTGTGATGGACATGAACGACCGCGCTTTGCGCGAAATCGTCTGCTCGCTCGGCGGCGTGTCAAACGGCTATCCGCGCGAGGCAGGCTTTGACATCACAGTCGCCTCCGAAGTCATGGCGATCCTGTGCCTCGCCAAGGACTTGGATGATCTCGAAAAGCGCCTTGGCGATATCATTGTCGGCTACCGCCGCGACAAGACCGCTGTCTACGCCCGCGATCTCAAGGCTGACGGCGCGATGACAGTTTTACTCAAAGAAGCCATGCAGCCGAACCTGGTGCAGACGCTCGAAAACAATCCCGCCTTCATCCATGGCGGCCCGTTTGCCAATATCGCTCATGGATGCAACTCGGTGGTAGCAACGAAGACGGCGCTGAAGCTCGTTGACTATGTCGTCACCGAGGCCGGGTTTGGCGCGGATTTGGGTGCGGAGAAGTTTTTTGATATCAAGTGCCGCAAGGCCGGTCTCACCCCGTCGGCTGCCGTCATCGTCGCGACGGTCCGCGCACTGAAAATGAATGGCGGCGTGAAGAAGGATGACCTCGGCGCGGAGAATGTTGATGCCGTGAAAAAAGGCTGCGGCAATCTTGGCCGACACATCGAGAACGTCAAAGGCTTTGGTGTACCGACAGTCGTCGCAATCAACCATTTCGTGTCCGACACCGACGCCGAAATTCAAGCAATCAAGGATTATGTGCACTCGATGGGCTCGGAAGCCATCCTGTGCAAACACTGGTCGCTCGGCTCCAAGGGCATCGAGGAATTGGCACACAAGGTCGTGTCGCTGGCAGAATCCACCTCGCAGTTCGCGCCGCTTTATCCCGATGAGATGAAGTTGTTCGACAAGATCGACACCATCGTCAAGCGCATCTATCGCGGCTCGGAAGCCATCGCCGACAAGTCCGTGCGCGACCAGCTGCACGCATGGGAAGCCGCAGGCTACGGCCATCTGCCCGTGTGCATGGCCAAGACGCAATATTCGTTCTCGACCGATCCCAATCTGCGGGGCGCGCCGACCGGCCACGTCGTGCCGGTGCGCGAAGTGCGTCTGTCGGCGGGTGCCGGTTTCATCATCGCGATCTGCGGCGAGATCATGACCATGCCGGGCCTGCCAAAGGTGCCAAGTTCGGAGAAGATTTATCTAAATGATATGGGGCTGATTGAGGGACTTTTCTAAAGCTCATCCGGCCAACGTTGCGACGTGTGAATAATCGTCAATATCTCGACGCTCGTTTCCGTCACGCGGTAGGCTATGATATAAGGCAGATCGGCCAGAATCAGTTCCCGCGTTGCTGTGATGCGGCCCACGCGGCCCATCGCTGGATGGATTCGGAGGCTATTCGTAGCTTCTCTGAGCCGGTCACTTACTTTGTCAGCGGCGGCTGGACTGTCTCTTGCAATGTAATCGCTAATTGACTCCAGTCGACGCAATGCGCGTTTGGTCCAATTCAACCGACGTGCCACTTCGTGCCTCAGACGCTCTTGTATTTATTAAAAACCCGCTCGACATCGGCGTCGCTGGCAAACTCACCTTGGTTGGCCTCCGCAAGGCCCGCCTCTATTTCTGCGAGTTGCCATTCTTCGCGGACAACAAAATCTTCAATTGCCTGTGCCGCGACATAAGCCCGAGAGCGGTCAAGCTTTTCGGCGATACGGTCGAGCTTTGTCGACGTTTCGTCTTTCAAGCGAACTGTAAAGGCGCTCATCTTATTAATCCACTTTGGTTCACAATGGTTGAAGCCGAATGTCAGCTTTTTTTTGATCCATTGTCAAATGCAAGTTCGTCGAGCGGTTCTGCCCAAATACACAACCAAAAGTAAACTTTCCTCCTCATTTCATCTTTACAATAACACGTTATAGTTTATTTATCGAATCAAGACGCAACATCGCGTTGTAGAGATCACTGGCTGCGGGTTCCCCCTGCTTTACCCAATGCTAGTGCTGCCCGGCCGGGCAAATCACGGGAGTCTGGGTCATTCCGCCCGATCCGGACTCCCAATTTTTTTGCTTGGTCGTCTAAGCCGGTTGAAATCCTCGCCATTCCCCGCTATCAACACCGCTATGACAACTTTGAACGCAGCAAATTGGTGGCGGGTTCGCTAGAAGCGGCCTTCCGGATGTGCACGTTTGGAATTTATGAGATTGGCCGCAGCGGGAAATCCGGGCGGCTTTTTGTTTAAGAGCGTCCGGGTCCCGGGCAAGAAGAAAGAACCGGGATGATCGATAGTTCTGACGATGGATCACTGAATTATATCACAGGCGGCGGCATTTCAGTGCATCGTATCTCCGTGCCTGCGGAATATGACGGCGCGATCGACCGCTATATTGACGGGTTGAACGAACGGCGCGGCGCGGTTTTCTCATCAAACTATGAATATCCGGGTCGCTATACACGCTGGGACACCGCCATTATCGATCCACCGATCATGATTACCGCGCGCGGGCGTATGATGGAAATCGAGGCGCTGAATGCGCGTGGCGGTGTCATGCTGGGTTTTATTCATGAGGCGATGGTGTCGGTCGCGTATGTGAGGGTTAGAGGCGTCGAGACGTCAAAAATAACCCTGCAAGTCGCTGAGCCGCATGTTGTCCTCACGGAGGAAGAACGCTCGCGTGTACCCTCGGTATTCACAGTGCTCCGTGCGATTGTGCAACTGTTTTTCTCCAAGCAGGATTCTGCGCTCGGCCTTTATGGCGCGTTTGGCTATGA
>JANOYJ010000323.1:0-4878 GCA_031428815.1 Phyllobacterium sp. | reverse complement strand
GGCAAGTTCAGCTAGAGTAACGCTCCCGCCATAATGTCGCACGGCCACATAGTCCTTGACTGCGAACGTTCATTCGCATATTAAAAAAGAACGAACGTTCGCTCTTGCTGTGTGTCAAAATGGAACTTGATCTCCAATCCTCTGAAATTACATTAGAATCTGAGGCAATTCCTGCACAGTCTGTGGGCAAACGCGCCGAAAATCGTGAAGCCCAAATCCAGCGCATTCTCGAAGCATCGAAAAAATGTTTCGTCCGCTCGGGGTTTCGCGGCGCTTCCATGCACGAGATTTGCGGCGAAGCGGGCATGAGCCCCGGCGCTCTTTACCGCTACTTCCCCTCTAAAGAATCAATCATCGAGGCAATTTCAGAAAGCCATCGCCGCGAGGAATTGGCAATTCTCTCGAAAATGGGTGAGGGGCCAACTGTCATCGACGGTTTCATGAATGCTATTATGGCGCATCTGCGTCATGTCCACGCCACGGGCATGGGGCCGCTTTTTACTGAAATCAAGGCCGAATCCTTGCGCAACGAGACCGTGCGCAGTTGCTGCCAAAAGTCTGAAGGCCAATTCATTGTCGCCTTCGCCGACTTCATTGAGACGGCGACAGCCCAAGGACTTATCAATCCTATTGCGCCGAACAAAACTTTGATCCCCGTGATGATGGCGGTGGGCGAGGGGATTATTTTTTCTGATCTTGCCGAACAAGGGGTCAGCATCGACGACTTGGAGCCAATGCTCCGGCACCTGACAGAGTCATTCCTGCGTCCGGTCGGCCCTAATTCTCCCAAGAAAGAAAACTAAGATGTCTGAGTTGTTGAAGCGTCTTTTGATCAGTGTTGCCTTGATTGGCGCAGCCGTTCCGGCGCTTGCCGCTGAAGATATCAAAGCTGCGATTGAATTACCAAAGCCACCGGCGGTCACCGTGGTTAAAGCTGAAAAGCGCGAAATCGTTGAGCGCCGATCAGTAACAGGCTCTGTCATGCCACGCGAAGAAGTGTCTGTGGGCGCCGATGTTTCAGGTCTTCTTGTACTCGAACTCAATGCGGATATCGGCGATGTCGTGAAACAGGGCGACATCCTCGCCAAGTTGGACACATCGGCGTTGCAGACGCAGCTGGCGCAAATCATTGCACAAGAAGCCCAAAACGCTGCCGGAAAGGCGCAGGCTGAGGCGCAGATCGTCGATGCGGAAGTCGGCGTCAAACAGGCGCAGGACACCTACGACCGCGCAAGAGCACTGGCAAAAAAGGGCGTTGGTGCAGCAGCTTCATCGGACACGGCCCGAAACGGCCTTGATAGCGCCAGAGCCAAGCTGAACACCGCCAATCAGGGCGTGTTGGCCAGCGATGCGCAGGCTAAGCTGATCGCGGCACAAAAGACTGAAATCGAATTGCGCATTGCCAAGGCCGATGTCAAAGCACCCGCCGATGGCATGATCCTGGCGCGCAATGCCCAGGTCGGCGCTGTCGTTTCTGCTGCCGGTGGACCGCTTTATCGCATCGCATGGAATGGCCAATTTGAAGTGGTTGCCGATGTGCCGGAAGCTGCATTGGCCAAGGTGACAGAAGGCTTGGCCACCGAATTTCGCATCACCGGTATCGATGAAGCCCTAAAGGGTACAGTCCGCAAGGTCTCGCCCGAAATCAATCCTGCCTCGAGACTCGGCAAAGTCTATCTGACGCTCGAAGCCAATCCAAAAATCCGCCCCGGCGCCTTTGCAGAAGGCGTCATTGAACTATCACGCCGGATCGCAATTGCTGCGCCGCAATCCTCATTGGTCTTCCGCGACAAGCAGGCATTTTTGCAAGTGGTCAAATCAGACATTGTTGAAACCCGCAAAGTGACGCTCGGTTCACGTGCCGACGGTTATGTCGAGATTATAGATGGGCTGAGCGAAGGCGACGAACTGGTTGAGCGCGCCGGCACTTTTATTGCCAATGGCGACAAGGTGACCCCGGTCATGTCGTCCGAGAAGACGGGGGCAACCCAATGAACTTTTCCGCTTGGGCCATTCGCAATCCGGTCCCGCCGATCCTGCTATTCGTGGTCCTCGTCGCGCTTGGCGTAATGAGCTTTATGAAATTGCCGGTCACACGGTTTCCGAACATTGATATTCCGCTCGTCTCGGTTCTGGTGATTGATCCGGGCGTCTCGGCCAGTGAACTTGAGACGCAGATTACCAAAAATGTTGAAGACGCCGTCGCCAACATAGCGGGTGTCAAAAACGTCATTTCATCGGTGACGGAAGGCTCATCCAGTACCGTCGTCGAGTTCCGCCTTGATACATTGACCTCAAAAGCCGTGTCCGATGTAAAAGACGCGGTTGAGCGCATCAGAGGCGATCTGCCCGCGACGGCCAATGCGCCGCTGATTAATTCCATTGACGTTGAGGGTCAGGCGATCCTGACCTATGCGGTTTCTGCACCTCAAAAGACGATTGAAGAGCTTTCTTGGTTTGTCGACGACACCGTCATTCGCAAGCTGCAAGGCTTGAAGGGCGTTGGACGCGTCGACCGCAATGGCGGCGTCAAGCGCGAAATCAAAGTTGATCTTGATCCGGACCGGCTAATGGCGCTTGGCATTACGGCCAGCAATGTCAATCAGGCGCTGCGCGGCATGAACGCCAATATGACCGGCGGGCGCGGCGAGATCGGCAACCGCGAGCAGACCATCCGAGCTTTGGGCGGCTCTAAGACCGTTCTGGAACTGGCAGAGACCGAAATTCCGGTCGGCGGCGGTCGCACCATCAAACTTTCCGATGTGGCCACCGTTTCGGACTCGTGGGAAGAGCCCAAAAGCTTTGCCCGTGTAGACGACCAAACGGTCGTGTCCTTCGGTATTTTCCGCGCCAAGGGTGCGAGCGATGTCGAGGTTTCCGAGCGCGTTGATGCGGCGATTGCCGACCTTCAAAAAACTTACCCCGAAATCAAGCTCAATATCGTCGATAACTTTGTCAGTTACACCAAAGGCAATTACGAATCGTCGATGGGCGCTCTCGTGGAAGGTGCTTTGCTCTCCATCGTCGTCGTGTTCCTGTTCCTGCGCGATTGGCGCGCAACTCTGATCTCAGGCATGGCGCTGCCGCTCTCGGCGATCCCGACATTCTGGGTGCTCGACCTTTTGGGCTTCTCACTCAATCTTGTGAGCCTTCTCGGTATTACCCTCGTTGTAGGTATCCTGGTCGATGATGCCATTGTGGAAATCGAGAATATCGTCCGCCATATCCGTATGGGCAAGACGCCGTATCGCGCCTCACTGGAGGCCGCGGATGAAATCGGTTTGGCCGTGATCGCGATTTCCGTGACAATCATCGCCATTTTTGCGCCTGTCAGTTTCATGGGCGGCGTGGCAGGTCAGTATTTCAAACAATTTGGCCTGACCGTGGCCGTAGCGGTGTTTTTCTCGTTGCTCGTCGCCCGCCTCATCACACCGATGATGGCCGCCTATCTGATGCGTGATGGCAAGCATCACGACCCGAAGGACGGGTTCATTATGCGCGGCTATAAAGCGCTCTTACGCAATGCCGTGCGGTTCCGCTGGATTACGTTGATTGCAGGAATGCTGTTCTTTGCAGGCTCCATCTATTCGATGCGCTTTCTGCCGTCAGGCTTTCTGCCGCAGGAAGACATCGCCCGCATCACCGCCAGTGTTGAATTGCCACCGGGCTCGCCATTGGATGAAACCCGCGCGACGATGGATTTGGCGTCCAAGGAAATACGCAAAGTCGAAGGCGTCAAGCAGGTTTATGTGATCGGCGGTGTATCCCCGACAGGCGCGCGAGAAACACGCCGCGCAACCATGATTATTGAACTTGAGCACAAAACAGAACGGGCGATAAGCCAAGGCGATCTGGAGCCGGTGCTTCTTAATGTGTTGGCTGACATCCCGGACATCCGCGCGTACTTCGTCAATGACCGCGGAGAACGCGAATTGGCCATTGGTGTCATGGGTGTTGATGGCGCGGAAGTCTCGGACCAAGCGCGCAAAATACAGAGCGAAATGGCGTTGACCGGAAAATTCCGTGCTGTGTCGTCCAACGCCGCGCTGGATCGTCCGGAAATTATCGTCGAACCGTCAGCGGATCGTCTGGCGGAGCTTGGGTTGACCACGTCGTCCGTCTCTGAGGCGTTGCGCGTGGCGACAATCGGCGATGTCGATGCAAATTTGGCGAAGTTCACGCTTGGTGACCGGCAAATCCCGATCCGCGTTCAGTTGAACGAAGATGCGCGCGGTAGTCTGGACACGCTTGAAACGCTGCCGATCCCTCTGGCAACGGGCGGATCGGTTCCACTTTCCTCGATTGCTGCTGTGCGCTTTGGCCAAGGCCCTTCAACCATCGACCGCTTCAACCGTGAACGTCGTGTGGTGATTGGCACGGACATGGCAGGCGGCGCCGAGATCGGCGAAGGCTTGGTCATCATCAAAGACCTTGCAGCAGTAAAGAACTTGCCGGCATCGGTGCGTATTCAAGAGACGGGCGATGCCGAAGTGATGGGTGAAGTGTTCGCGTCGTTTGCGCAAGCCATGATTATGGGCCTCATGCTGGTCTTTGTGGTGCTGATCTTGTTGTTCGGCTCAGCCTTCCACGCGTTCACAATTCTTATGTCACTGCCACTGTCGCTGGGCGGTGTCGTGGCTGGGCTCTATTTGACAGGTAATTCCGTCTCGATGCCGGTCGTTATCGGAATTCTGATGCTGATGGGTATTGTCACGAAGAACGCGATTATGCTCGTGGATTTTGCCATTGAAAAAGTGAAGCACGGCATGAACCGCGACGAGGCAATCTTGGACGCTGGCAGCAAACGCGCGCGACCGATTGTTATGACAACGATTGCGATGTCCGCTGGCATGATACCGGCCACGTTGGCGCTCGGTG
>JANOYJ010000322.1:0-2311 GCA_031428815.1 Phyllobacterium sp. | reverse complement strand
GCCCATGCTGCTCGGCATTCCAGGCGATAATACTTACGCGAACTATCAAGAAGCCAACCGCGCCTTTTACCGCTTGACTGTCTTGCCCATGCTGGCGCGGACACTGACCAGTCTCAGCAACTGGCTGGCACCCCATTGGGGCGAGCCGCTCCGGCTTTGGTACGATGCCGATCAGGTGGATGGATTGGCCTTGGATAGAGCCGCGCTCTGGGACCGGCTCGGCAAGGCGGACTTCTTAAGCGACGACGAGAAGCGCGAAGCGGTGGGGTATCAGCCGGTTCTCAACTGATACTAAACAGATGGAGCATCCCATGAGCGGTATACCCGAAGGCGCGATGCTTTGGGGCGCCAAGACGCTTGGCGCTGTAGCAGGATCGGCGATTTCGGTTGCCTATCTTTTGCCAAAAGACCGTCGCGAGGCGGCGATACGATTTGCAATCGGCATTGTCTCCGGTCTCGTATTCGGCGGCGCGGCGGGCATTAAACTCGGTGCTTGGCTCGGGATTTCAGAGGCGCTCGGCGAAGCGGAATTGATGCTGACCGGCTCCGCTGTAGCCAGCCTGTGCGCCTGGTGGGCGCTGGGCGCGCTCAGCCGGTTTGCCGATCACGCGTTCAAAGATGACAACAAGGATAAACACCCATGAGCGCAACCGCCACTCACGTCAGCGAAACAAAATTTACCGGCATTGCGCTGGACGTCGTCGAAAAAGACGGCACATTCTCCGGCTATGCCAGCCTCTTTGGCGCGGTCGATCTTGGCAAGGACATGGTGGAGCGAGGAGCTTTCGCCAAATCGCTCCGCACACGCGGCGCATCCGGCGTGCGGATGCTGTTTCAGCATGACCCGAACGAACCCATTGGCACATGGCTCGACATCCGCGAAGACCAGCGCGGACTGTTCGTCAAAGGCAAGCTCGCGCAAGGCGTTTTGAAGGCTCGCGAGACGCTGGAGCTAATGCGCGAAGGCGCACTGGATGGCCTCTCCATTGGCTTTCGAACCATCAAAGCCAAGACCGAAGGCGCGACCGGTATCAGGCGCATTTTGGAAGCAGATCTCTGGGAAATTTCCGTGGTGACCTTTCCGATGCTGCCCGGCGCGCGGGTGCATGCCGTCAAGAATGCACGTCAGTTTCCGACGGTCAGACAATTCGAGCATTGGCTCAGGCGGGATGCCGGGCTGACGCGGAGCGAAGCTCATGGCGTCATCGCGCATGGCTTCCACGATGTGGCGCAAAAGCGGGATGCCGCGCTCACGAATGCAAACCCGCTGGTGCGACGCCTGCGCGAAGCAACCGGCCTTTTTCAACAAGGATAAACTCATGAAACAAACTGCCATAAAAGTGGCACCGGAACTCAAATCCTCCGCGCAAAATGCGGATGATGTGGCCGGTGCCTTTGACGACTTCATGAATGCGTTTGACGCGTTCAAGCAGACCAATGACGACCGCCTCGGCCAGATCGAAAAGCGGATGAGTGCCGATGTTTTGACCAATGACAAAGTTGATCGCATCTCAAAAGCGATGGACGAACAGAAGCGCTCCATCGATCAAATGATCCTGAAAAAAGCGCGTCCGCAATTGGGTCGTGAGACCTCACCGTTTTACGACAATGAGCACAAGCGCGCTTTTGACGGTTACATGCGGCGCGGCGATGAGAAACTGCTGGCGCAGATGGAAGCGAAGGCACTCTCTGTCGGTGTTCAAGCGGAGGGCGGTTATGTCGTGCCGACAGAACTGGAAGCGGAGATTGGCAAACGGCTCAGCCAGTTGTCGCCGATCCGCGCCATTGCAAGCGTGCGGCAAATGTCGGCGTCGGTCTTGCGCAAACCATTCGCGCTGACCGGCTTTGCCTCCGGCTGGACGGCGGAAACTGCCGCCCGCACACAAACGACCAATCCGACACTGACCGAGCTGCAATTCCCCGCCATGGAACTCTATGCCATGCCGGCGGCAACGCAGACCTTGCTCGACGACGCTGCGGTCGACATCGACCAGTGGATCACCTCAGAGGTTGAAGTGGCCTTCGCCGAACAGGAAGGTTCTGCCTTTGTGAACGGCGACGCGGTCAACAAGCCGCGCGGATTCCTCAACTATCCGACCGTGCTTGAAACGGCATGGAGCTGGGGCAATCTCGGATACACGGTCACCGGCGTTTCGGGCGCTTTGCCAGCCTCCAACCCGTCGGATGTTTTGGTCGATACGGTTTTCTCCTTAAAAGCCGGTTATCGCCAGAACGCCAACTGGGTGCTGAACCGCAAAACCCAAGGTGCCATCCGCAAGTTGAAGGACGTCAACGGCGAATTGGTCGCGGA
>JANOYJ010000321.1:0-3107 GCA_031428815.1 Phyllobacterium sp. | reverse complement strand
GATTATCAGATCGTCGCCATGTCCCATCGATTTCAGTGCATACAAAACGTCAGCGTTCAACAAAGGGCTGATTCCTTTGAGCATCGTTTTATCCTCCCCGACGAGCCAAGTTTACTATCGACAAAATTCTTGCTGCCCGACAAGAGCATTTCAAGTCATCAGAAGCAATAATGAGAAAATGGTGCCCCCGACAAGGTTCGAACTCGTGACCCCCTGATTACAAATCAGGTGCTCTACCAACTGAGCTACAAGGGCGGCGCGGTTCTGATATCACAGCTTTTAAAAAAGAAAAGTCAAAATTCAGTGTTCTCCCAAGAACAACCTGCTTCCCTTTGACATTTGTAACGTTTTTGATGTCATGCTTGTTACAGAAGTAGAAGCTGGACTCGCATGAAAAAGCTCACGTTCATATCATCTGATGCGCCTGAAGCGCGCAAAGCGGCCGAAAAGCTGATCGGCACGTATGGACAGGTAACCTTGGAGGAGGCGGACGTGATTGTCGCCCTAGGCGGGGATGGTTTCATGTTGCAGACATTGCACGCCAATATGAATGCCGGCCGCCAGATTTATGGGATGAATCGTGGTTCTGTCGGCTTTTTGATGAATGAATACCATACCACTGATTTGCGCGACCGCATCGATGAAGCAACGTCCGAATCAATCCGTCCGCTGGAGATGACCGCGATCAACACCGACGGCAAAGCCTATAAAGCCTATGCCATCAATGAAGTTTCGCTGCTGCGGCAGTCATATCAAGCCGCAAAAATTCGTATCTCAGTCGATGGGCAGCAAAGACTGGACGAACTGATTTGCGATGGCGTGCTTCTCGCGACGCCTGCGGGCTCAACAGCCTATAATCTCTCAGCGCGTGGCCCGATCCTGCCACTGGACGCGCCTCTTCTCGCACTCACTCCTGTTTCACCCTTCCGTCCAAGACGCTGGCAAGGCGCTCTTTTGCCGAACACAGCTACCGTCACTTTGGAAATCCTTGAGCCGGAAAAACGTCCGGTCAATGCCGTGGCCGACCATAATGAGGTGAAGTCCGTTGTGTCCGTGACAATTGCCGAGGCACCGAATTCAACGGTCACTATCCTGTTCGACGCCGATCACTCATGGGATGAGCGAATCTTGGCCGAACAATTTCGCCACTAGAGCGGAATGATTTTTGACGGAATCGAATAGGGATTCCCGGCGCATGTGATTTGTGATTCAAACTGGCCACTGGGTTGGAGGCCAGCATATATGACTAAGCCGTATCCGATGGAGCTTCGTGAGCGTGCGGTGCATTTTGTAAGTTCGGGCGAGAGCCGCCATGCGGTTGCGGCGCGGCTTGGGATCAGCCCTTCATGTGTGATCAAGTGGCTGGATCTGTATCACAGGACCGGCAGCGTGAAGCCGGGCAAGATGGGCGGCCATGTGCCCCCGAAAATATCAGGCGAGCATCGGGACTGGGTCTTGGCGCAGATCGCGGCAGGGGATGTGACGCTTCAGGGCCTTGCCGATGGCTTGGCGGCGCACGGTCCGAGGGTGGACTACCGCACCATGTGGAACTTCGTTCACCGCGAGGGCAAGAGCTTTAAAAAAAACGGTTCATGGAACTGAGCAGACACGGCCGGATGTCGCGCGGCGTAGATATTGGTGGCACAAATATCAGGGCATGATTGATCCCGCCCGCCTTGTCTTCATTGATGAAACTTGGACCAAGACCAACATGGCTCCATTGCGCGGCTGGGGCGTGAAAGGTGAGCGTTTGCAGGCATTTGTGCCGCATGGACATTGGAAAACCCTTACTTTCCTCGCCGCGCTGCGCCATGACGGCCTCACCGCGCCCTGCGCCTTCGACGGTCCTATCAATGGCGCGGGCTTCCTGGCTTACGTTGAACAAATCCTGTTGCCGACCCTCAAGCCGGGCGACATCGTGGTCTTGGACAATCTGGGAAGCCACAAGAGCGAGGCCGTCCGCAAGGCGGTCAAATCGGTTGGCGCAAGGCTCCTCTTCCTGCCGCCCTACAGCCCGGACCTCAATCCCATCGAACAGGTCTTTGCAAAGCTGAAACACCTGTTGCGAAAGGCAAAAGAACGAACCGTCGAAGCCACATGGAAGCGCATCGGCGCTTTGCTCAAAAGGTTCACCCCAGCCGAATGCTCAAACTACTTCAAAAACGCCGGATATGGTTCCGTCTAGAGTCATTTTGCTCTAGGTGGGGTTGATGTCGGTCTGATTTGTTCAACCAGCTTCGTAAATAATGGAAAGAAGTGTCACCCAGCCAACAAGAGGACGAGTCGGGTGGGCCCGATGCGCTAGTGACGGACTATCGATCATTTGCACATTAATCTGAGTGTTGTGCGACTGCATTGCGCGGCGATCTGCTTCCATTCCATGGAAAAGATTGCACCATCAAAGTCCGGATCAAACAGTTAGGGTCGGCTCTTATGGCAATACAAATGCCAATAACATTTCCATATCCATTACTGGTGCATAGATTGCATTAAGTTGGCCGCGGTACCGGCGCTCTCCGGCACCTAATGCAAAACCCGTGGCAATTGGCAACTCGCCATTCGTTCTTAGTCTTGCAAAGATATCAACAATGTTGAGATCCAGCGTCAGTTTTAGCTCTCGCCGAGAGTCATCGTTGAGCAGTGTCGGCAATTGCCGCCTAACAAGCAGTTGAAATGCTGGATTAAAAGTCAAAATTTTCTTTGCTGATGACAGTGCGAAGGCAGGTGCTGGGCAAGCCATTATTATGGCATTCGCTGTTCGCAGCGACGCCAACTCGACAAGTTCGATATTTTGAGTTGAAAGCCAATTTAAGCAGGCCACTCGAAGAACTGACGCAAGATTATTCGCTTCTGTAACGTCCTTTGAAAGATCTTCTACCAATGAACCAATGGTTGAATTTTTTGACCGTGCAAGCACTTTGAGTACGTTCCAAAAATTGCGCTCAAGACGTATTCCCCGCCGCTTAGTGCCGAAAGCGACTGCGCGGAACTCCACGCTCATATCTTCCGGACTTAAGGAAACGAGACGTGATTCATTTGATGAATGTTCAACGTTCACGAAGCGCCTCATTGCGCGCTTTGTTGATTGGTTTCAAAAGGTATTGTAG
>JANOYJ010000320.1:0-6626 GCA_031428815.1 Phyllobacterium sp. | reverse complement strand
GGCGATCATGCTGCGCACGCTGGACCAAGGCTATTCGCTGATCTTCTTTCCCGAAGGCACCCGCAATATGAGCGAACAGCCGCTGCTGCGTTTCAAATCCGGCCTGTTCAATCTTGCGAGGGCAAGGCCTGATGTCGAGCTTGTTCCGTGCTGGATCGAAAACATGTCGCGCGTTCTGCCAAAAGGTGCGTTCCTTCCCGTGCCTCTCCTGTGCCGCGTCGTCTTCGGCGCACCGGTCAAGGTGCAGGATAACGAAGAGCGCAGAGAATTTCTCAACCGGGCGCAAGCCGCCCTCCTCGAACTCAACCCGGCCCACTGGCAAGGCAATCCCACATGAGCGACGCCACCCTCTTCCTTGTCAGTCTGATCGCCGTCCTCGTGACTGCGAGCGTGGTCGCCTATGCGTTGACCATGCGCGCCACAAAGCACGGCGAAAAGTTGCCACAAGGCATCAGCAACCTCAATGCCCGCATCAAGGCTTGGTGGGTCATGGTCATCGCCATCACCATTGCCTTCATGTTCGGCAAGGGCGGCGTCATCCTTCTATTTGCATTCGTCAGCTTCGCCGCTTTACGCGAGTTCGTAACATTAACCCACACGCGGCGCGGCGATCACTGGATTCTTATCGGCATGTTCCTGATCGTTATTCCGGTGCAATATTATTTGCTCTGGACCGAATGGTACGGCCTCTTCTCCATTTTCATCCCCGTCTATTGCTTCCTCGCCATGCCAACGCTGACCGCTTTTTCCGGCGACACATCGCGGTTTCTGGAGCGCATCGCAGAACAACAATGGGGCATCATGCTCTCTGTGTATTGCATCAGCCATGTTCCCGCCCTTCTGATGCTCCCAATTCCAGGGGATGAAAACAAGGGCCTGTTGCTCATAGCGTTTCTGATTGCTACCGTGCAGGGCAGCGATGTTCTACAATATATTTGGGGCAAGCTTTTCGGCCAGCACCCGGTCGTTCCTAAAATCTCGCCATCAAAAACGTGGGAAGGCCTGGTCGGCGGCATCATCTCGGCGTCTATGATCGGGGCATTGCTTTACCATTTGACCCCCTTCACGCCTTTTCAAGCCGGTGTCATGGCAGCTTTGGCATGCTGCATGGGCTTTTTCGGCGGTCTCGTCGCCTCAGCCATAAAACGCGACCGCGGCGTCAAGGATTGGGGGCAAATGATTGAAGGCCATGGCGGCATGCTTGACCGCGCCGATAGTCTCATCTTTGCGGCACCGGTATTTTTTCACATGGTGCGGTATTTCTGGACGTAAGAAAAATCCAAATTCCGATCAAGCACGTAAGCGCTGGATATTGTGATCGGGGAACTATCGATGTCGCGAACGATGCTCGGGCTCATCCTTGCCTTGTCAACCTCTTACGGTTTATCCGCTGGTGCGTCCGCTTCGGAATGGCTCGACGGCGAAGCCATCAAAGCGCGGATCAGCGGCAAAAGGGTTTACCTTTCCACAGCCGTCGGCGTCGAAATACCTTTGAGATACGGCAATGACGGCACTGTCTCCGGAAGCATTGACGGCATCAGCGCCGCGAAACTGCTCGCACCCAAAGAGTCTGGCAGGTGGTGGATCGAAAGCAACAAACTCTGCCAGCAATTTCCGACCTGGTACAAAGGCAAGCGCTTTTGCTTTTTGATCAAGGATTTAGCTGAGGGACAAATCGCTTGGACCCGTGACGATCAATTTTCGGGAACCGCCAGGATTGGCGATGTGTCAGACTAAGATAAACAAGACTGGAAAATGGTAGGCCCGGAGGGACTCGAACCCCCAACCAAGCGGTTATGAGCCGCCGGCTCTAACCATTGAGCTACAGGCCTGCCGGTTGGCGTGTTAGCGGAAAGGATAGGAGACGGCAAGCCAACGGGCTTCAATCCGCCACATTCAGTTGCAAATTCTCCGCCCCGATGGGGACATTTACCGGAGACTGAAATGCACAAGAAACTACTGCCTCTCGCATTGGCCGCTTTAGCCCTTACCTTGGCAAGCCCGGCCATTTCTGCGGAAGAGCCAACCCCTCGAATCATCGTCAGCGGCGAAGGCGAAGTGAGCGCCGCACCGGATATGGCGGTCCTCTCGCTTTCAGTCTTGCGCGAAGCTGAAACGGCACGTTCGGCACTTGATGCCAATAACAAGGCGATGACCGATGTGCTGGGTGCGATGAAAGCAGCGGGAATTACTGATAAAGACCTGCAAACCTCCGGCTTTTCCATTCAGCCACGCTATATCTATCCGGAATCATCCGGCAATACGCCGCAGCAGCCTAAAATCGTGGGCTATGGCGTTGTAAACACGCTGTCCGTGCGTATTCGCGACCTGAGCAAATTGGGTGAGATACTGGATCAATCAGTGACACTTGGCGTGAATCAGGGTGGTGATGTGTCTTTTGTCAAAGATGACACGACCATTCTTCTCGAAGAGGCCCGCAAAAAGGCCGTGGAAAATGCGCTTGCCAAGGCGAAAACACTGACAGCGGCAGCGGGCGTAAGCGTTGGAAGAGTCTTGGAAATTTCAGAACAGTCTTTCCAACCCGGACCAATCCCGATGATGCGCACTGAAATGGCAATGGCCAAGGACGCGGGCGGTTCTGTCCCGCTTGCCACCGGAGAAAACGCGTACCGCGTCAACGTCAATGTAACGTTTGAAATCAAGCAATAAATGCGGAATTAAAACGCCGGGCGACGGCCCGGCGATTTGTCAAGCGTTGTGCGACACTAATGCTGCGTGGCACGGCAACCCGGACCACGTGACAAGGCAATTTCAACGCGATGGCCCCGTTTCTTACCCTTTATCAAGGTATTGGTCGAAAATTCGGTTCATATTAGACTATCAGAGCGGTTTTCGCAGCAGATGCAAAAGATAATCGTCTGTGCTTTGCAGGTCATCTTCAAAAGCCGTCACCTTGCCTCTTATCGAGATACCGGCGCGGTGGACGCTAGTTGAATCGCCCGAAATCAGCGGATGCCATTCAAACAAATCCTTGCCCTCATTCACCAGACGATAGCCGCATGTCGCCGGAAGCCAGGAAATCGTGCCTACATTTTCCGGCGTAAGTTGAATGCAATCGTGCACCTTTTTTGTCCGGTTAGGATAGTCCCGACAGGAACAGGCACCTGCGTCAAAAAGACGGCACGCAACGCTTGTCCAATGAATTTCGCCGGTATCCTCATCTTCCAGTTTTGACAAACAGCATTTACCACACCCGTCACAGAGCGATTCCCATTCGGACGGACTCATTTCAGCGAGAGTTTTGGTTTTCCAGAAGGGCGTATCGGTCATAATGTCTCATAAACTGCGACGCTTGGCACGTCGAGTATCACATGAATGGAACCTTAACGGCGGTTTCACGTTACAGTCATGTTCCTGTCATTAGTACGATGACCGGCCGCATTTGTTGGCGAACTGATTTTCGTCGCAATTTATCGGGAACATTAAAGTTTGAACTTGAACGGAGTTATCCAATGAAACTTGCCAAGTCTCTCTACACCAGCGTTGCGCTCGCCGCCTTGCTGACCACAGCTCCAGCCCTGTCTTTGACATTGCCCAAGGAGCCCAGCCGTCAGTCTTTGCTCATCACAGTGCAGATGAGCTCCGCCGATGCCGCCGCCGCTCTGAAAGATGCCCTTGCCAAACTTGAAGCGGCGAAGGCGGAAGGCATTGACACGACTGCGTTCGAGGCTGCCGTAGAAGCAGCAAAAGCAAATCTGGCCGCAGCACAAGAAGCAGAAGCGGCCGCTGCAAAAGCAGCAGAAGACGCCGCTGCCGCATTAGCTGCACAGGAAGCCGAGGCGGCGAAAGCTGCTGAGGAAGCTGCAGCAGCCGCGAAGGCCGTTGAAGACGCAGCTGCTGCCAAGGCAGCCGAAGATGCTGCCGCCGCGAAGGCTGCTGAGGACGCCGCTGCTGCCAAGGCAGCTGAAGATGCTGCCGCCGCGCAAGCTGCCGAGGCGGCGAAAGCTGCTGAGGATGCTGCAGCAGCCACGAAGGCCGACCAAGACGCCGCTGCGGCAAAAGCTGCCCAGGAAGCTGCGATAGCCGCTAAAGCCGCTGAAGAAGCCGCTGCCGCGAAGGCAGCCGAAGACGCCGCTGCTGCAAAGGCCGCCGAAAAAGCTGCAGCCGCTGCTGAAAAAGCCGCCGAAAAAGCTGCAAAGGAGCCTGCGCCAGTTGAGCCGACACCGGTAGCCCCTGCTGAGGTGGAGCCTGTTCCAGCTGAACCTGCTCCCGTCACTGAACCGGCCCCGGTTGAACCTGCCCCTGTCGTTGAGCCAACACCAGTTGAACCAACCCCCGCGGATCCTGCACCAGTTGTTGAGCCTGCGCCTGTCGTAGAACCTGCACCTCCCGTAGATCCTGTCGTCGCGCCGGTGGAGCCAACGGCCCCTGTGTTGGAAATCGTGCCTGAGGCTAAGATGGAAGAGGCAGCGCCTGTCTTGGACAGCGCTAAGGAAGTATTGCCACCGCCGCCTCCGCCGGTTGCCGGCGAGCCTGCTCCTGCGCCCGTTGTTGTTGTTGACCCGGCAGCGCCACCGGCACCACCGCCAGTGGATGACGCCGCCGCACGCATCAACATCGTTCCTGTCGTGATCGCTCCCGCAAGAACCGACGTCGGCGAACGTCTTGATAAGTTCCCGCCGCCACCGCCGGCTCCTGAAGAAACGGTTTTGAAAACAATCGGTGACCGCCTGATCATCACGATAAATGGTTTCAACATTGTTGAAGCACCGGAAAATCCGCGCCTTGTTCACGAAAATGATGAAGTAATCATCGAGCAGCTTTCGCGTGGCCGTACCCGCGAAACCATCGTGCGCGAGAGTGGTGTGCAAGTGGTGACGATCAAAAACCGTTGGGGCGAAGTGATCCAACGTTCGCGGATTCTGCCGGACGGCCGTGAGGTAATTCTCGCCTATACGCCGCAATACGACCGCGAAGAGTATGTTGAATGGCGCGATCCGGTTTATGACCTGCCACCGCTTGTCCTGCGTATTCCGGTGCGTGAGTACACTTTGAACGCCAGTCTCATTGAGAACGAGGAAGAATATTACACCTTCCTCGAACAGCCACCGGTCGAACGCGTCGAGCGCACTTACTCAGTGCAAGATGTGAAGCGCTCGGCGCGTGTCCGCGATAAGGCGCGACGCATCGAAATGGGCAACATCACCTTCGGTTTCGGAACCGCCGACATCGATGAGGACCAGATTAGTAAGCTGCAAGGAATGGCAGATGCCATGCTGAAGCTCATCAAACAGAACCCTGCGGAAACCTTCCTTATTGAGGGACATACGGATGCGGTGGGTTCCGACACGGCAAACCTTGCTTTGTCAGACAAACGCGCGGAAAGCGTCGCCATCGCGCTTAACAACGTGTTTGATGTGCCGTCAGAAAACCTCACCACTCAAGGCTATGGAGAGCGTTATCTGAAGGTGAAAACAGAAGACAAAGAGCCGCTCAATCGCCGCGTTGTTTTCCGTCGCATCACGCCACTGGTGACACCTGTCGCAAGTGCCGAGTAAATAAACGCCAAATTCTAAGAAAGGCCGGGGTCATTCCCGGCCTTTTTCATGTCCCGCGGGTGCTTTCATACAGATGAAATCGGCGCAATATCCAGTGAAAGATTACGTCAAACCCCAGAGAGCCTTTCTTACCAGCCGCGAGTTGAATACCGACGGCGCAGCCAGAGGCCCGCTCCGTTGTTCAAATCGGAAAGCGAAGCCACATGTGCCCTTTCAATCTTGCCGGATGTGACCCGACTGGATTACGCTTCACAGCACCAAATGAAACCCGAATCGGACTTCCATGAAACGCCTCGAACTCTTTGTTGAATCCATCATTCTCGCCTCACGCTGGCTCTTGGTCGTCTTTTATCTGGGTCTGGTCGTTGCACTGGGCGTTTATGCGGTGACGTTTGGCAATAAACTGCTGCAATTTGTTAAAAAATCGCTGGTAATGGACGAGGCCGATGCGATCTTGTCCATGCTGTCGCTCATTGATGCCGCGCTCGTGGCAAGCCTCGTGGTCATGGTCATCATTGCCGGTTACGAGAACTTTGTCTCGCGCTTTGACGAAGATTCAGAGGTGCATTGGCTCGGCACGATTGATGCAGGGTCGCTCAAAATCAAAGTCGCGTCGACCATCGTCGCCATTTCGTCAATCGACCTGTTACAAATCTTCCTCGACGTCTCGAAATATTCAAACGACAAGCTGATGTGGTCAACCCTGATGCACTTGGCCTTTGTCTTCTCGGCGCTGATCCTCGCCTATGTCGACAAAATGACGTACCGGAGCAAAGGCGAAAAAACGGGATGAACGACTAGAGCATTTAGCAAAGGACAATGCGGCAAAACAAGACTGAGGGTGCATCAGAATTTTCGTGACATGACGATGCGATCGTTCAATCAAACATCGCCGCGCCAATCTGATCCACAATCAGCTCGCCCTTGGCAAAGATGAACTGAACGACCTCGTCCTTATCCGTGAACTGGTCAGCGCGGATAAACCGGTGCTCCTTTCGTACCCCGTCGACATCCTTGGAAATCACCCCGCAAAGCCGGTACTGTCCGCCCTCTTTGAGCGGCGTGGCGGTAATAACATAGCCTTTGTTCTCGCGCATGGCTTTGACG
>JANOYJ010000319.1:0-9483 GCA_031428815.1 Phyllobacterium sp. | reverse complement strand
TGCCCATACCGTGCCTTACATCGAGGCGAAGAACGGGTCGGCGCAGCTCGAGCATGAAGCCACGACGTCGAAGATTTCCGATGACCACAAGTTCTACTGCATGCAGCGCGGGATTCCAGAAGAGGCAGCCGTGGCGCTGATCGTCAACGGGTTCGTTCGCGAAGTGATCCAGGAACTGCCGATGGAATTTGCGGTCGAGGCGCAGAAGCTGATCGGGATTAGTTTGGAAGGGAGCGTGGGGTGATAACCTGCGTTCAACCCACAGACTTGGAATCATTAAACACGATGACAGGGAGGAACCGTTCATGGACATTTTGACCTCAACTTTCTACGCCGCCGTCTGCGGCGTCCTCGCGGCCTTTGCCCCGCAGGGCAGCGCCCGCTGGGTGCGCGGTCTCATCGGCATGGCCGTCGGCATCGTCGCGGCGGGCGCTTGGCCGGTCTTGCATGGAATGCTGCTCAGGTGACCCAATCCAATCAGCGACAAGTCAAGCCGAACTACGGCCCCTTTGGCAGCGAGCAGGAAGCGCTCGATGCCTTGGTGTCGCGGCTTGTCGCTGCGCTCGACCCGCAGATGATCTGGCTGTTTGGCAGTCGCGCGAGGGGAGATGCAAGGCCCGACAGCGATTTCGATTTGCTGGTGGTGGCGAAGGCGGATGGGGCGTTTGGGTCGGATGATTATGACAAGGTCTATGCACCAGTGACAGGCTCATGGATTGGGGCTGATGTCGTTCCATGCGCCCTGCCGGATTATGAAGAAGCGTTGGAATTAAATACCTCGTTTGTGACCCGCATCGTGACAGAGGGGCGGAAAGTTTATGAGGCCCAAGGCCTATGAGTGGCGAAGATCATCATTGGCGGCGAATAAAATCCTTCCTGCTGCTTGCAGATGAAGAGCTGGAGGCTGCGTCCTTGCTTACGGCAACTAATCCCCGACAAGCCGCTTTTTTTCAACAGCAATCGGTTGAAAAACTCGTCCGGGCGGTGATTGAATTTGAGCGTGTTGTTGCAGGGCCAACCCATAATCTTGGTGCCCTTACGGACTTGCTGGGGCGAGAACATCCAATGCGCCAGCGGTTTCGCGAGTTTGATGAATTGAGTTCAGCGGCAGCCAAGTTTCGCTACCCATCTGGGTATGGCTCCGTGCCGGTAATATCGGGTGAAACTTTGGCGAAGAAACAAATCGATATTAGAAAGCTCTGTGACGAAGTGAAAAATTTCATTGGGCCGTTGAGGAACGGCTGACGCCGCCCTAGCGACCGTATAAAAATATCTGGACCAGGAAAAACAAATGCTTGAAATAATCAACCTCCACGCCCGCATCCGCGAGGACGGCACTGAAATCATCCGCGGCCTCAACCTCACCATCAAGGCCGGTGAAGTCGCGGCGATTATGGGGCCGAACGGGTCGGGCAAATCGACTCTGTCTTATGTGCTCGCCGGGCGCAGCGACTATGAAGTCACCGAGGGCGAGATACTTTACAATGGCGAGAGTATTCTCGAAATGGACCCTGCGGAGCGCGCAGCCAAGGGCATTTTCCTTGCTTTCCAATATCCGATGGAAATACCGGGTGTTGCCACGCTCGAATTTCTCAAGACCGCGATGAATGCGCAGCGCAAATCGCGTGGGGAGCCTGAGCTCAAAATCGCCGATTTCATCAAGACGGTGCGCAAGGAAGCCGCCTCGCTGTCGATTGATTTTGATATGCTGAAACGCCCGCTCAACGTGGGCTTTTCCGGCGGCGAGAAGAAGCGCGCGGAAATTTTGCAAATGAAGCTGCTCGGGCCAAAGCTCTGCATTCTTGATGAAACCGATTCCGGCCTCGACATTGATGCGTTGAAAATCGTTGCCGATGGCGTGAATTCGTTGCGTGCACCGGACCGTGCTGTACTGGTCATTACCCACTATCAGCGACTGCTCGATCATATCGTGCCCGACACGGTGCATGTGCTTTACAAGGGTCAGGTCATCAAAACCGGTGACAAGGATTTGGCGCTGCATCTGGAAGAACATGGCTATGCCGACATTATTGACGAAGCCGCGTGAGGGTGCGTCGATGAATATTCACACCGGCCGCCAGAGAACGGCCATTGAGGCCCAGTTGATCGAAGCGTTTGACGCGCGGATCGGTGCGCTCCCGGGTAATGCCGATGTGTCCGCCGCGCGTGATCTCGCCGTTGAAAATCTAAAGCTGCAAGGCCTGCCGACGCGGCGCGTTGAAAGCTGGCACTATACGGACCTGCGCACGCTTCTGCGCACCATTCCAGCGGGCGGCGAATTGGGCAGCACCGAGTTTGAGCCGCTTGTGAAAGACAGCACGGTCTTGCGTCTGGTCGAAGGCGAAGCGCAGTCAACCAAAGCGCCGGAAGGTGTTACTATCACGCCGCTCGCCGCCAAACTCGAAGACGGCACGTTTGCCCGCGCACTGACGCTGCTGGGCACCGACGACACGATTGGCACGATCAACACCGCCTTTCTCACCAATGGTTTCCATGTCGCCATCGCGGAAAACACCGCGCTTGTTCTGCCACTCGAAGTGCAGGCGATTGCAGGCGCGGAAGCGCATACGCGGCTCGCCTTCAACGTGGCCAAAGGCGTTAAAGCCACGATCATCGACCGGCAGCTTGGCGGCGATGCGTTTGTCACCGGCATCAGCCATCTGATGCTGGGTGAGGGCGCGGAACTGGTCTGGGTCATCGACCAGGAGCGCTCGGAAGGTGCGGTGCATTTTGCCCAGTTTAATTGCGAGATGGGTAAGGACTCTAAGCTCACGCTCTTCGTGATGAATTCCGGCTCGGGCCTCGCGCGGCAGGAAATTAATGTCGATGTGAAGGGCCAAGGCGCGGAGTTCAAACTGCGCGGCGTCAATCTCATTGGCGGCGATCAGTTCAACGACATCACCATGAAACTCGACCACAGCGTCGAAAATACCTCATCGACCGAGATCATCCGCAATGTGGTGAACGGCAGAGGCAGGGGCGTGTTTCAGGGCCAAATCAAAGTGAAGCCCGGCGCACAAAAGACCGATGCGAAAATGTCGTGCAATACGTTGTTGCTTTCCGATGATGCCGAATTCTCCGCTAAGCCGGAACTCGAAATCTTCGCCGACGATGTCGTCTGCGGCCATGGCGCGACGGTGACAGAAATCGACCGGAATCATCTGTTCTACCTGATGGCAAGAGGCGTGCCGGAAGCCGATGCGCGGGGGCTGTTGGTCAAGGCTTTCATCGCGGAGATCATTCAGGAACTGGACGACGAGCCGCTGGTCGATGCGCTTGAGACGCGGCTGACCAATTGGCTGGAGGTGCATGCGTGATGGTGGCTGTCTTTGACTCTCCCTCACCTGTTTCGCTTCGCGAAACTGTCCTCTCCCCGGAGGGGAGAGGCGAAGAATCGCCGGCGCTTTCGCCTCTCCCCTCCGGGGAGAGGACAGCCTTGCGAAGCAAGGCGGGTGAGGGAGAGTCAAGCAGCTGGAGCGCATCATGACCGCCCCTTACGACATCGCCGCCATCCGCGCCGAATTCCCCATACTGTCGCGTACGGTCTACGGCAAGCCGCTGGTCTATCTCGACAATGGTGCTTCCGCCCAAAAGCCGCAGGCGGTCATCGATGCCATCGCAAACGCTTATTCTAACGAATATGCGAACGTTCATCGCGGGTTGCACTTCCTGTCGAACGCGGCGACCGACGCCTATGAGAACGCGCGTGAGATCGTTCGAAAGTTCCTGAATGCAGGCAAGCTTGAAGAGATCATCTTTACCAAATCCACCACCGAGGCGATCAACGCTGTCGCCTACGGCTGGGGCATGCCGAACATCGGCTCGGGCGACGAGATTGTCCTCACCATCATGGAGCACCATTCCAACATCGTGCCCTGGCATTTCATTCGCGAGCGGCAGGGCGCGAAGCTGGTCTGGGTGCCCGTCGATGACGAGGGCGCGTTTCATATCGAAGACTTCGAAAAGTGCCTGACCGACAAGACCAAGCTCGTCGCTATCACGCAGATGTCAAATGCGTTAGGCACGGTCGTTCCGGTCAAAGAAATCTGCCGCATCTGCCATGCGCGCGGCATCAAGGTTCTGGTCGATGGCAGCCAGTCTGCGGTTCATATGCCGGTTGACGTGCGCGATATGGATTGCGACTTCTTCGTCATGACCGGCCACAAACTCTACGGCCCGAGCGGCATCGGTGTTCTCTACGGAAAATATGACACCCTTGCTGCGATGCGCCCCTTCATGGGTGGCGGCGAGATGATCCGCGATGTGACGATGGATAACGTTACCTATGGCGAGCCGCCGCATCGTTTGGAAGCAGGAACCCCGCCGATCGTGCAGGCCATCGGCCTCGGCGCGGCGCTCACTTATATTCAAAGCCTTGGTCGGGAAAACATCGCCGCGCATGAGGCTGACCTGCGCGATTACGCCCATGCGCAGCTTTCCAAGATCAATTCGCTGCGCATTTTCGGCAACGCGCCCGGAAAGGGCGCCATTGTCTCGTTTGAATTGAAGGGCATCCATGCGCACGATGTCTCGATGGTCATCGACAGGGCAGGGGTCGCGGTTCGCGCAGGCACGCACTGCGCCCAGCCGTTGATGCAGCGATTTGGCGTGACCTCTACCTGCCGGGCCTCATTCGGCCTATATAATACCAGAGCCGAGATCGATGTCTTGGCAGAAGCGCTCGAAAAGGCGCGCCAGTTTTTTGCGTGAGGTAAACCCATGGAAGACACATCTCTCGCCCTGACCGATAAAGCGATTGACATGGTCAACGGATCATCGACCATTCCGCCGGAAGAACTCCAGCGGATGACCGAGGACATTATTGCATCCTTGAAGACCGTTTATGACCCGGAAATTCCGTCTGATATTTACGAGCTTGGCCTCATTTACAAGATCGACATTGAGGACGACCGTTCCGTCGCCATCGACATGACACTCACCGCCCCGGGCTGCCCCGTCGCCGGTGAAATGCCCGGCTGGGTGGAGAACGCTGTCGGCACCGTCGGCGGTGTGTCGGGCGTGACGGTCAACATGGTGTTCGATCCGCCTTGGACCGCTGCACGGATGTCAGAGGAAGCGCAGATTGCAGTTGGTTGGTATTGAGAGCTTGCGTTACAACGTTTCGTCCACCATCTTGGGTGTAGAATCTGAACTCAGGCCTTGAACCTGACGTTTTTGGAGAAATTGAATGGGCCGCTTTTCTGTTTTGACCATGACTGATGCCGCCGCGGAGCGCGTGTCGGACATCCTTGCCGCCAATCCCGGTAATGCGGGCATTCGCATCGGTGTCAAAAAGGGCGGCTGCGCAGGCATGGAGTATTCCGTGGAGCTCGCAAGCGAAGGCAAGCCGCGCGAGGATATGGTCGAGCAAGGCACGGCCCGCGTCTTCGTGGCTCCCGAGGCAGTGCTTTATCTTCTTGGCACCGAGATGGATTTCGAAGAGAGCGCTCTGCGTACCGGCTTCACGTTCAAGAATCCCAATCAAACCTCGGCCTGCGGCTGTGGGGAATCTGTCGAGCTGATGCCCGCCGACAAGAGCAGGCTGGAAGCCACGCACTGATGGACAACGCCGCCATCGAGGAAATGTTCGCGGGTCTCGGACCAGTGACGATTAAGAAAATGTTTGGCGGCAAGAGTATTTATTTTAACGGCATCATCACGGCCATCGAGACAGACGGCGAGATTTATCTGAAAGCCGATGCAATCAGTGCACCGGCTTTTGACGCCGCCGGAGCGCGGCAATGGAGCTATGACGGAAAGGGCAAGTCGGTAAAAATGCCCTATTGGACCGTCCCCGATGCGGCGCTGGACGATCCGGACGCGCTCAAGAACTGGACGAAGCTTGCCTACGAGGCGGCGCTGCGGGTGAAGAAGTAGGCTTATATCAGCTCCAGCCCTCTCAGACTGACATGCCCGTCGCGCCCGATAATGATATGGTCATGCACCTCTATGCCAAGGGGCTTGGCGACTTGAATAATAGTTTTAGTCATTTCAACGTCGGCGCGCGACGGGGTTGGATCGCCGGACGGGTGATTATGCACCAACATAATTGACGCAGCCGACAATTCCAGCGCACGTTTGACGACTTCACGCGGATAGACCGGTGTATGGTCAATGGTTCCCGTCTGGTGAACTTCCTCGAAAATAAGCCCGTTCTTCTTATCAAGAAAAAGTATCCGGAAATGCTCTTTAGGTTCGAACCCCATTGCGGCACGGCAATACTCGATGACTTTCTTCCAAGACGAGAATATTTCCCGGCCGGCGATCTGCGCCTTTAGCATCCGCTGGGACAGCAACGAGATAATCTTTATATCACGTGCCACCGCTTCACCGACTCCTTCTACCTCCAGAAGAAGGTGTTCTTCGGCGCCAAAGAGTTCGGGCAAAGACTTGAATCGTTTCAGCAGCGCTTTGGCGATGGGCTTAGTGTCGGCGCGGGCAATGGTGCGAAACAGAATAAGTTCCAGCAATTCATAGTCGGCCAATGCGCCTTCGCCCGCTTCTTGAAAGCGCTGGCGCAGCCTTTCACGGTGCCCGTGATAATGCTTCTCTCCGCCTTCCTTGGCGAGTTGCTTGGACGTTGTACGGGCATCAAACGGCACTTCGGAAAAAAATCCGCGCTCATCCTTGTCCTTTTCCGTATCCGCCATGTCGCTGTCCCCGCTTGGGACAAATCTAGCTTGGAATCCCCGGTCGGTCTAGACCTTTAGGCGAGGTCGTAAAAACTTTACAGCCATCGGCTGTAACGCCGATAGTATGTTCATATTGCGCTGATAATGACCGGTCGCGCGTCACAGCCGTCCAGCCGTCCGCCAATACTTTGACATGGGGGCGGCCGAGATTAATCATCGGCTCGATGGTGAAAATCATCCCCTCGCGCATCTCAACACCATCGCGCGGGCTCCCGTAATGCAGAATATTCGGCGCATCGTGAAACAGGCGGCCAACACCGTGCCCGCAGAAATCACGCACGACCGAACAGCGTTCGCCTTCCGCATAGTTCTGGATCGCCGCGCCGATGGCACCGGTGCGGTGTCCGGGTTTGACAGCCGCGATACCGCGCAGAAGGCATTCGTACGTGACTTCCATCAAGCGCTCGGCGGCGCGCTTCACTTCCCCAATTGGATACATACGGCTGGAATCACCATGCCAGCCATCAAGCAAATAGGTCACATCAATATTGACAATATCGCCCTCGCGCAGCGGCTTGTCGTCGGGAAAGCCGTGGCAGACAACATGGTTGATCGAGGTGCAGCAAGATTTGCGATAGCCGCGATAATTCAAGGTCGCAGGCAGGGCACCATGATCGGCGCCAAATTCAAAAACAAAGCGGTCAATCGCATCGGTCGTCACGCCAGGCTTTGCTATGTCCGCCATTGCGTCAAGAGCGCGCGCCGTCAGCTGACCCGCACGATACATGCCTTCAAATGCTTCGCTGTCGTAAAGTTTAATCTGGCCGGTATTTTTCATTACGGCAGAACTGGCTTCAAGATAGGTGACCATGCCGTCTGATTCCTGGAACGAGACTGTTCCCCCAACCTATTTAGCCGAACTATGTCATTGGCTTCAACAGAATTACGCTGAGAGAGATATTGGTACGCCCAACGGGAATCGAACCCGTGTCTCCGCCGTGAAAGGGCGACGTCCTAGACCGCTAGACGATGGGCGCACAATGAGCGGGGTTATAGCAGGATGTTTTCAGCCCGCAACCCGTGGGTCATAGAAAAATCAGACTTATTTGCGCTTTTTGCCGCGTGAACAGCGCCAGTTCCAATCGCGATTGGGTCCGATGTCGATATGGATCGAATTCGTGTGGCAATATGTACCGACGCCGCCGCGACCGGGAATCGAGCGCAGATATTGTGCAAGTGCCCATTTGGACACGCCGTCAATTTGAACATCAGCAGCGGCACAATACATGTGCAGTGAATTTTTTGCGCCCCGCACACGCCGGTTGAAAGACGGGCTTCGAAAACCAGAGGTGACCACAATGGCGCGTCCATAATGGCGCTCAACCGCTTTCAGCGCTTTCACCAATTGCGGCTTCAAACAAGCGACGTCTACGCTTTCGCGCTGAATTTTAAGGCCATTGGGCGCAAGCCGCGCTAAACCGGGGGCGTAGGCGACTTGAAACGGCCCGGAATCTTCCTCGCTGATGTCAATATTCGTGTCATCACCGGCATTGTCGCGATGCTTGATCTCAAACAGCGCATTCTGACGTACGCCCGGTAAGGCTCCGTTGATACTTTCCGCATCAGAGGCAGAGGCTAATTGGACGAGTGGCTTGTCGAGGCTGGCAAGCACGACTTGCCCCTCATTCGCTTGGTCGCCGGTTTCGGCCAAAGCGAGTTGTGGCACTGACGGCGCAGACTTCTGAATCTTCTGAGGCTTTGAAGTGCCGCTGCCGAACATTGCAGCAAACAATGATTTTGACTTTTTTGGCGACGGTTCAATGATTGGATTGGTTGCGACAATATTGACTTCAGCCGGTCTTGCTTCCAAGTCAACTAGCGGCACAGCCGCGAGCGAGGCGACTTCTACTGGCTGTACCGGTGTGGCTTCGTTTCCTGCCGAAGCGCTTGCCACCGCGTAGGACGCCACAGTCGACGGCGATTGAATGACAGACGTCGCAGGCGGTTGATCCGAAGCAACAATCGTCGTCGGCACATCAGGGCCAACCAATGCGACGTCTGTTGCTGGTGTGCCGCCCGGTTTTGCTGACACAGCAACACCGGCTGCCGGCAAAAGCGCGGCAATGTCCTGACCGCTTTCATCAGTCACGGGTGCGGCCGCAGCAGTCAGCGAGGGGTCTGCAAAACTTGAGGTGGCGGTATCAAAGGATGATCCGGTGGACGTACATGCCGATAAGAAAAGCGTCGCTAAAATGGCTGAAAGCACCGCAGGACGGCGCAATTTACACGAAATATCAGCAAAACGACGTTGCAAACCAGGACCAATCCTTGCAATACCGCCGGGAAACCGGCGTTCACGACCACTCGGTCTCCGGGAAGAAGAGACACAAAAAAGGGCTATAGATGATTAACCATTCCCCTGCAACTTACGGGGCTAAGGGCAGATTACGGCGAAAAGGTGATTGGTTCCGCCACATTTGCACACGTTTTGTTTCAACGCGGAACATGAGCTGTGTCAGCAAGCATACCGGGGATCAATAAGGGCTCGCGACATCGCCGGTCTCGACATAAACCGTCTTCACTTGGCTATAATGCCGCAATGCCTCGATCGAGTTTTCGCGCCCGATGCCGGATTTCTTAAACCCGCCGAACGGGATTTCAGAGGGTGCCAGATTATAGGTATTGATCCAGCAGGAACCGGCTTTTAACTGACCGATCACCCGATGCGCGCGGGCAAGGTTTTGGCTGAATACACCGGCGGACAAACCGAACTCGGTATCATTAGCCCGGGCTATGGCTTCCTCTTCATCCTCGAAGGTGAACACTGCCATGACCGGCCCGAAGATTTCCT
>JANOYJ010000318.1:0-4645 GCA_031428815.1 Phyllobacterium sp. | reverse complement strand
CATATATTCCCGCACCGCGCCAATCGTGCCACCCTTGCCTGCCGCATCGCGACCTTCGAATACCACGGCGACACGCGCCTTCGTCGCAGCCATCCATTCGAGCAGCTTGACCAGCTCGATCTGCAGCGTCTCAAGCGTTTTAAGCGCTATCTCAACCTTGAGTTTTTTGTCATAGGGAAAGCCGCCGGAACTGAGCTTCGCGTCATCAATCCATTTGGGAAGTTTCGGATTATCGATGTCGAAAACTCTGACCTTGCCGTCTATCGTAACCTCGACACCTTTCTGAGCCGGTGGTGCCTCCACAGGCCGCGGCGTTGGGATCGGAGCCTTCTTGGCTGGAAGATTTATATCTTTTGATTTCTTTGCCATTTTTCACCCATGAGAGTTTTCGCTTGCCAGCACGTTAGTTTTCCGATTGCGGTTCGTCCAGATGTGACGTGGAACGGGCTTAACGGCGAAACACATGGCTGGATTTGAATTTAACTCTTTGCTTTTGCTTGTTGCCGGTTTGGCGGCAGGGTTTGCGCTTGCCTATATTCTTCTGCGTAGGTCGCGAGAAGCTAACGTTTTATCAGACGCTGCGCCCATTTCAGATCGCGACCCATTGGCTAAAATCGCCGAGGTGCTTCCCGTCTCAACCATCATTATTGATGATAAGGGGGCAATTGTCTTTGCGAACTTAGCCGCGGTCAAAGCGTTTGGAACACTCAGCCCCGGTACGCTGCTTTTTTTGAAATTCCGTGCACCGGAAATGCGATTTGCCGTCGATACTGCTTTGGCAAAGGGAGAGAATACCAGCTTTGAAATGGCAGAGCGTCTGCCGGTCGAACAATGGTACCGGGTTGATGTCTGCCAAATGGCGCCGCATCTCGCGCTGTTTTTCCGCGATCAAAGCGAGTCGCATAAGTTGGACCGGATGCGCTCCGACTTTGTCGCCAATGCCAGCCATGAATTGCGCACGCCGCTGGCATCCATGACCGGCTTCATTGAAACCCTAAAGGGTCCGGCTCGTAACGATGCGGTGGCGCGGGAGAAGTTCTTGACCATTATGCAGCAACAGGGCGAGCGTATGGCTCGGCTGATCGATGACCTGCTCTCACTTTCCCGCCTCGAAATGCGGCCCATGGTGTCACTGGACCAAACCGTCGATCTGCAGATGGTCGCAAGTGATGTCTTAGACGCGCTGCGGCCGCTTTCTGTTGAACTTGGTGTTCGCATTGAAAAGGAGTACGCACCCGGCCCGTTTTTGGTTCCCGGCGTTCGTGATGAACTTATTCAAGTTGTTGAAAACCTTGTCGAGAACGCCTGCAAATACGGGCAACAGGGCAAGAAGGTCATTGTCGGCCTCTCAAAAACCGCGGGCGACGTGCGTTTGTCGGTGCGTGATTTCGGGCCGGGAATTCCGGCCGAGCACATCCCGCGACTCACTGAACGGTTCTACCGCGTGGACGTCGGCACGTCCCGGGCGCAGAAGGGAACGGGACTTGGTCTTGCTATTGTCAAACATATCCTCACCCGCCACCAAGCCCGCCTGACGATCCAATCGGAATCCGGCTCAGGTTCCGAGTTCATTGTTACGTTTGCGACTGCCAACGGTGTGAGTAAGTTAACATGATCTTGTAAAGCCTAATATTTTCAACGACTTATACTGTCATAAAAGTGTGTTCGTATTGTCATAAAACGAGAGTCATGAGGCAATAGAACCTCGCTCAGATCAACCAGTCGGGTTGGTCGCTCGTTTGTCCCCAATGGGAGTACACCTAATGAATATCGTTAAAATCACCATGGCCGGCCTTATGCTCGCCACCGCATCTGTCTCGGTAGCGAGTGCTGCCCGCGACCAGATCCGCATCGTCGGTTCGTCCACTGTTTATCCATTCACAACTGCTGTTGCCGAAGCATTCGGCAAGACTTCCGGCATGAAGACGCCTGTTGTTGAGTCAACCGGTACAGGCGGCGGCATGAAGCTGTTCTGTGCAGGCGTCGGTGAAGAACATCCTGATTTCACCAATGCATCGCGTCAGATCAAGAAAAGCGAATTTGAAGATTGCGCCAAGAATGGTGTAACTGAAATCGTCGAAATCAAAGTCGGCTTTGATGGATTGTCACTTGCCCAATCGAAAGATGCAGCTGGTTTTGCTTTGACCAAACAGCAAGTGTTCCAAGCCTTGGCCAAGGAAGTTCCAGGTGCTGATGGCAAGCTTGTTGCCAATCCCTATAAGACCTGGGCCGACATTGATCCTTCCTTGCCTGCCACCAAGATCGAAGTGCTCGGACCGCCACCAACATCGGGCACACGCGATTCATTCGTTGAGCTCGTCATGGAAAAGGGTGCTGAGAAGTTTGAAACACTCGCTGCCATGAAGAAGGAAGATGCCAAGGCTTTTGAAAAAGTCTGGAAGTCGATCCGCGAAGACGGCGCGTATGTTGAAGCCGGCGAAAACGACAATCTCATCGTTCAGAAGCTTGAAGCCAATAAGGATGCCGTCGGCATTTTCGGCTTCTCTTTCCTCGAAGAGAACGCTTCGGTGATCAAAGGGCTTACCATGGACGGCGTTACCCCGAGCTATGAGACGATTGCTTCAGGTGAATACAAGGTATCCCGTCCGCTCTACGTTTATGCCAAGAAGGCACATGTTGGTGTGATCCCGGGTGTGGCCGAGTTTGCTGCCGAATATGTGTCTGACAAGGCAATCAGCGAAGAAGGTTATCTTGCTGACAAGGGCCTCATCACGCTTCCGGGCGAAGATGCAAAGAAGACCGCTGCTGTTGCGACCGCAATGGAAGCCATGAAGGGCGACGAACTGAAATAAGTTCGCAGTTCAGGCGGGGCGGCCTCGGATGTACAGGTCGTCTCGCCAACTTTCTTTGATCACGCATCGGCGTTGTCATTCCTCTTTGCGTTCACAGGCTCGACCATGATGTTGATCTTCGCCTTCCTCGTCCTGCTTTTGGTATCCGGCTCCTTTATTCTGGGCCGCAGCCGCGCCACGGCCCTGCAATCGGTCAAAGGGCTGCATTCGCTTCCGTCCTATCACGGAATGCTTTTGTCGCTGGTCGGCCTTTTGGCGGCACTGACGGTTTTGTTTGCTGGTCAGCGCTTTATTCCTGACTACATTCCGTGGATTTCGATTGCTGCGGGTGTTGCTGCCGTCGCCTTTTTCTACCAAAAAATTTCACCCGACTACCGGGCGCGGAATACCTTTGAGCGTATTGTGCTCTGGATTCTCGCCGCGTGTGCGATGTTCGCTATTCTCGTTACCATCGGCATTGTGTTTTCCGTATTATTTGAGGCTCTTCGCTTTTTCAGTGAGATTTCGCCGCTGCATTTCCTAACTTCGTTGCAATGGTCCCCAACGTCTGATCCACCTTCTTTTGGTATTGTGCCCCTTGTCGTCGGCACGCTTCTCATTACCGTAATCGCCATTTCTATTGCCGGACCGCTCGGGCTGTTCGGGGCCATTTACATGGCCGAATACGCCTCGCCCAGGATGCGCGGCATCGTCAAGCCATTGCTTGAAATTCTCGCAGGTGTGCCAACCGTGGTGCTCGGCTTCTTCGCGGCGCTTACGGTTGCCCCTCTTATTCGTGGTTGGGGTGAAAGCCTCGGATTGTCGGTCTCCTCGGAATCGGCACTCGCCGCCGGTGTTGTGATGGGCATGATGATCGTACCGCTGATTTCCTCGCTCTCGGATGATGTTATTAACGCGGTGCCGCAGTCCCTGCGTGATGGCTCTTATGCCATGGGTGCAACGAAGTCTGAGACCATCAAGAAGGTCGTCCTGCCCGCCGCCCTGCCTGGCATTGTCTCGGCTTTCATTCTCGCGATCTCACGCGCCATTGGCGAGACCATGATCGTGGTTATGGCCGCTGGACTTGCCGCCAATCTCACGATCAATCCACTGGCAGCGGTGACCACTATCACGGTGCAAATTGCGACCTTGCTGGTCGGCGATCAGGAATTTGACTCTGCCAAAACCCTTTCCGCCTTTGCCCTCGGTCTCGTGCTTTTCATCTTTACGCTCATCCTCAATTACATCGCATTGCGTGTCGTGCAGAAATATCGGGAACAATATGACTGAGTTCACCATGAAGGGCGGCGCGGAACTCGTCGCCAAACGTTATCGCGCCGAGCGTAGGTTCAAATCTTACGGTGTGATTTCGCTGGTCATCACCGCACTGTTCCTCGGTTTTCTGGTCGTGGACATTGTCGGCAAGGGTTGGCCGGCATTCTTCGAGAGCACTGCGGAAATTGACGTTATGGTCGACCCGGCCGTTGTTGATGCCAATGCAATTGCGAAGGGTGATTTTCAAGCGCTCGTCAAGGAAGCACTGCGGGAGACTTTCCCAAGCGTCACCGATCGCGCAGGCAAGAAGGAACTCTCCGGGATTCTCTCATCAGGTGCCGGCGACTGGCTCCGTGAAGCGGTTATTGCCGATCCTAAGCTGATTGGAACAAAGGTTTCGGTTCCAGTTCTGCTTTCCGGCGACGCCGATCTTTACCTCAAGGGCTACCAAGCTGATGTGACAAAGGCTCCAGGATCGGGTGATCTGACAATTGTGGAGGATGGCGACGCTTACGTGCTGACGACGACCGAGCCGCTCGTTGCGGACCAAGTTGTTCGCGCCAATGGCGGCGTGTTCA
>JANOYJ010000317.1:0-9058 GCA_031428815.1 Phyllobacterium sp. | reverse complement strand
ACACCCTGCAAAAAAATGTTCCGACGCTATAGGTTTTCATTCGTACTTTCTCCGCTAAAAACACGACTCACAGCTGATTACGGCGTGTAAGCAAGTCTTCCCATTCGAGCGCGGTTTTCACGATAAAATCAAGGTCGTCATATTGAGGTTTCCACCCGAGCTCTTGTCGCGCCCGGGTGGCATTGGCAACCACTGTGACAGCGTCACCGGGTCTGCGGTCTACCAGCTCGAGTTCAAAGTCTTTTCCTGACATGCGCTTCATACTGTCAATGACGTCAAATACGGAGTATCCCCTGCCATAACCGCAATTGGCGATTAGGCTTGGGCCACCTGCCCGAAGGCGCTGCAATGCGAGATAGTGCGCCTCCGCGAGGTCTGAAACGTGAATGAAATCTCGAACGCAGGTTCCATCCGGTGTTTCGTAATCTGTGCCGAAAATCTGCATTACCGGGCGTTTTCCGAGTGCGGTTTCGCTCGCGACCTTGATAAGATGGGTCGCGCCCTTGGTGGATTGGCCGGTACGTTTCATCGGGTCCGCGCCTGATACATTGAAGTATCGCAAGGCGGTATAGCGAAAATCAAACGCTGCCGCCGAGTCTGCCAACATTAACTCAGTCATCAGCTTTGAGCGGCCATAGGGGGATTCCGGCAGTAGCACTGATTCTTCTGTGACCGGGTCTGTACCAACATTCCCGTAGACCGCCGCCGTGGACGAGAAAATGAAGTGCTTTACACCATGCTTGACAGCGCTTTCGATGATGTCGCGTGAATTTCCGGTATTGTTGAGATAATAGCTGAGCGGGTCCGCGACGGATTCCGGTACTATGATCGAGCCGGCAAAATGGATGATCGCCTCAATGTCATTTTTGGCAAACAAAGACTCGCGAAAAGCGGAATCGCCAAGCTCTCCCACCATCAAATTTGCTTCAGGAGAGACCGCCCAATCGAATCCGGTCGATAATCTATCAGCGACGATAACTTTTTCGCCAGCGTCGATCAAACGCCAGACCATATGGCTGCCGATATAACCAGCGCCACCTGTTACCAAAATCGTCATGTCACACTCCCAGATATACGGGGACAAAAACTAACAGCCGAAGGTAAAGAAAGCCGATTTATAGTTCGCGGAACGAGCGGCTAAAGGAATCGGTAATTGGCTTTATCAGATACTCGACAAAGGTCCGGTCGCCTGTCGAAATATAAGTCTCAACCGGCATGCCGGGATAAATTTGCTCACGGCTGATTTCCGGCGGCAAATTATCGGTTATTCTCAGTCGGGCCGTATAGTAAGGCTCCTGCGTCGCTGGATCGACAATGCGGTCGGCGGAAATATAGGTCAAAGTGGCCGAAACTTCTGGCGTTGTCCGGCTATTGAGTGCCACAAAACGAAGACGCGCGTCCTGCCCGATATGAATGGCGTCGATGCTCCGTGGATCAACACGCGCCTCAATGATAAGGTCAGAGGATGTTGGCAAAATCTCTAAAACCGGCTCGCCAGGGCGTAATACGATACCTGGACTGTTGACGTTGAGACTAATGATGATCCCGTCGGTTGGAGCTTTTATGTTCGTTCGCTCCAAGACCGAACGCGCCGCTTTGATCTGCTCCTCGCCGTCACTTATTTGGCTGCGCATATCGCTCAACTCTTTGAGGGCGTCCTCGATACGCTGTGACCCCGCACGTTCGATTTGTTCTTTGGCCTCGTTAATCTGGTTGCGGGTACTGGCGATTTGAGCGTCAGCTGCTGCCACTTGTCCAAGCAAGTCCGCTTGGCTGCGTAGAAGTTGCGTATACTGGTCCCGCGCTGTGAGCCCCTTATCGAGCAGTTTCAGCTTACGCGCGGTTTCATCTTTGACAATCGCTAACTGCTCTTCGGAAGCTTTTCCGCGTGCCGTCAACCCGGTTACCGTCTCATTAAGTTGAGAAACCCGTTCACCAAGAATTTTCAACTCATTTTTGTGACGTGTAAGGCGCGCCGCAAATTCAGCCTCCTGCTCGATGATAACAGACTCTAATCCGGCGGTGGCCGCTATCGTCAGAACTTCGGGTGCAAATACCAAAGTCTCAATGCCATCACGCTCGGCCTTTAAGCGTGAAGATCGTGCTTGCAGCGTCACGTTGTTTTTAAGGAGCCTGTCGAGCTGCGCCTTCGGTATGGTGGGGTCGAGTGTCAAAAGCTCTTGACCAGCCCTGATCTTATCACCCTCTTTGACGCGAACAGCCGTAACTGTTCCGCCTTCCAGATGTTGCACCTTTAGATTCTGGCCGGCGGCAGCCACGACGCCCGGTGCGATGGCAGCACCGCCAAGAGGAGCAGTCGCTGCCCAATATCCAAACACACCGACAAAAATTGCCATGGATACATAACCAACTAGGCCGGACTTGAAGGTAGAAGTGGGAACTTTTTCGGCCCAATTGCCCTGCACAAAAGAATCACTCATTGGGGACCCTCCGGCACGACAACAGTCGGGTGATTGACCCTAATCTCGTTGGATGAGATTTGGCCTTGCTGCGACGCCATCATCCGCTTTTGTATTTCCTGCATTTTCCGGTTCTGGTTTTCGACAACGGTCGCTTTTGGGCCATAATCTTCAATCCCGCCATCGCGGATAATCATAATCTTGTCGACGCGATCAGCAACCGCTTTGCGCTGGGTAACGATTACGACAGTCGCACCATCTTTTTTTGCCGCAGACATCGCACGGTCAAGTGCCGCGTCTCCCTCGGCATCAAGATTTGCATTGGGCTCATCCAGCACGATGAAACGGGGATTGCCATAAAATGCCCGAGCCAATCCGATGCGCTGGCGTTGCCCACCCGAAAGTGTGGTTCCGCCGGGCCCAAGCAAGGTGTTATATCCACCCGGCAGCGCCAGAATAAGCTCGTGAACATTTGCCATTTTTGCGGCCTTCACAACCTCTTCGTCGCTGGCATCGACATTAAACCGGGCGATATTTTCAGCGATTGTGCCGGGCAACATATCCGCATCCTGAGCCAAATAGCCCAGATAGCGACCAAGTTTTTGGCGATCCCATTGTTTAATGTCCGCACCGTCAATGCGAACTGCCCCCATGGCAGGATCGACGGCACCGACCAGCAGCCGGGCAAGCGTTGACTTGCCCGCGCCACTCGGGCCGATAATGCCGACAATGTCGCCCGCAGGAATACGAAAATTAATCCGTTTCAAAAGCGGATCGCCGCCCTTAGGCGCGTTCGGTGCATAATAAACAAGACTGTCCGCCTGAATTTCACCAATCGGCGCAGGCAGATCCGTAACCTGAGTATTGCGCTCCAAGATAGTGCCTATGCCTGCCTTCAGACGCTTCCAAGCGATGCTTGCATCAACGATTTGACGCCAACCACCAATGACTTGATCGAACGGTTGGAGCGCCTTGCCTGCAATCAACGATGAGGCAAAAATCATTCCGCCGGTCATTTCACCCTCAAGAACATAATAGGCACCGAGCCCAAGCGTTGCGATTTGCAAAAAAATACGAAGTGAACGGGAAAGACCGCCATAGAAGGAATTGATCGTGTTGACACGGTCAAGTTCTTTGAGACTTTCTGCCTGCGAGGCGCCCCAACGCTCAAGCGCATTCGTCCCCATACCCATTGCGCGCACGGTTTCGGCGCTGCGGACAAATGCCTGAGCCACCATTGTCGCAGCCATAGATTTGTCACCGGCAATCTTGGCGCTTGCGGCAGTTGTCTTCTGGTTCAGCCATGCGACAATCGACAAGATGATAACACCCGAAATTGTCAGCAGAAATATGCCCGGGTGGATGAGATAAAGTATCGCCAAAAAGAGCGGGGCGAACGGCAGATCATAAATTGCAAAGAGCAATTTTGAGGAGAGAAACATTCGAACGGCTGCGAGATCCCGTAACGGCTGAATATCGCCGAGTGCAGCGTTTTGCGACTGAGAGGCGACCAGAAGAGCCTTTGATCCCAACGCCGGCTCTAACCGTGCCGCCATGCGATTTGCATAGTTTTGTCGCACGATTTCGAGCACACCCATAAAGACAATCGCGGCTGTTGCAATCAATGTCAGAAAATACAGGGTGTTGGTGTTAGCAGATGTAAGAATCCGGTCATAAACCTGCAACATGTATATCGGCTGCACTAGAACAAGAAGATTCAATACAAAGCAGAAAATACCAATTTCTACCAAGCTGCGCTTCAATATTGTCCGGAACAGACTGATCTGCATGTTTTCCTCGCCGCTATCCGCCCCGTTTGTCAGATACATGAAAAAAATCAATTAATAAACAGAGGGCCCTGATTCATATCAAGGATCAAAATGGGGTCACAAGCGTTCATCCCTTGCAGCACTCTTTCGGAAGCGTGGCAAAATGACCGGGGTTTTGCGATTTACCTTCCGCTGCGCAACTAATATATTCGCTATTGAAATTGAGAAGGCGTGCCATGGATTATCGCGGTTTTTTTGAAGAGGCTATCGAACAGCTTCATGCCGAGCGCCGGTACCGGGTGTTTGCCGATTTGGAACGGATTGTCGGCAAATTTCCAAAAGCGATTTGGCGATCCGGCGGCGAGGCCCGCGAAGTGACCGTCTGGTGCTCCAACGATTATCTTGGCATGGGTCAGCACCCGGCTTCCATCAGTGCGATGATCGAAACAGCGAGCGCCATGGGTTCTGGTGCTGGCGGTACGCGCAATATCTCTGGCACAAATCATCCTTTGGTCGAGCTTGAGAGAGAGCTTGCTGATTTGCATGGCAAGGAAGCGGCGCTGGTTTTCACGTCCGGCTTTGTTTCCAATGAAGCGGCCATTTCGACGATTGGCAAACTATTACCCGACTGTCTGATCATTTCTGACGAGTTGAACCATGCATCCATGATTGAGGGTGTCAAAAAATCCGGTGCTGAAAAGAAAATTTTCCGGCACAATGATGTCGGGCATCTTGAAGAAATCTTACATGCCGCCGGTCGCAAGCGGGCAAAACTTATCGTGTTTGAGTCCATCTATTCAATGGATGGTGACATTGCTCCCATAGCAGAAATCGTAGAGCTGGCTGAGCGCTACAATGCCATGACCTACATTGATGAAGTGCATGCCGTTGGCATGTATGGTTCGCGCGGCGGCGGTATTTCCGACCGCGACGGACTGGCCGACCGGATTGATGTGATTGAAGGCACTCTGGCCAAGGGCTTCGGTGCTTTAGGCGGCTATATTTCAGGCAAGAAAGCTGTGATTGATGCGGTAAGATCGTACGCGCCGGGATTCATCTTCACCACCGCGCTTCCCCCCGCCATCGCTGCAGCGGCGCGCGCTTCAATCCAGCACTTGAAAGTTTCTCAGGTTGAACGCGAAATCCATCAGAGGCAGGCGCAGTTGACCAAGGAGGTGCTGCGCAATGCCCGTTTGCCGGTTATGTCGAGCGAAACGCATATCGTGCCTGTGATGATCGGCGATCCGGAGCTGTGCAAAAAGGCGTCTGACCGACTTCTCGACAAGCATGGGATTTACATTCAGCCGATCAATTACCCGACAGTTCCACGCGGAACGGAGCGTCTGCGCATAACGCCGACTCCGTTTCATACAGATGAGCTCGTTTTGGGCCTCCGGGATGCTTTGGTGGAAACATTCGAAGCGCTGAATATTCCGCTGGCGGACCCGCAGTCGCGGCAATTACCGCATTCAACCCGGATTATTTCGCTGCCGGTCGAAAAGGGCGGCGGCTAATTAGCGGCCCCGCCTCTGCCCGAGCCACCGCGCAATAAACGGCACTGAAATCGCGATGATGAGGAACCGGATGACATGGTGCGCGGCCACATAGGTCGGGTCCACTCCAAGAAAAAAGGAGATCACGGTCATGGCCTCCATTGCGCCCGGAACAAAGGCCAGCGCAATTTTTGAAATCCCAATGCCGGTGACGAGATGCAGAAGAAGTCCAATGCTTGCCGCGGCAATCGTGCCAAATAAGAAGGCATAGAACGATGCCGGGAAAAGCCGTTTGATCTCTTGGCGATCCAACCCTGAAAAACGACTGCCGATGACCATACCGAGCACGATCATGCCGAAATTTGCAAACAGTGGCGGCAGGCGGATAGTGACGACGGAAGCGCCGAATAGCGCAGAACTTGCCAACAGTGAGCCCAACATCATGCCGCCGGGTAGCCTCGAGTAGTGACCCACAATGGCACCCAATATGCCGCAGATTGCGAGAAGCGCAAACTGCCAAAGCGCATCCGGTGGCATTGGCTGCATAGGGATCGGGTGTGCACCCTCGAAGACTGAAATTATCGGAACGACAATGCCGATAATCAGAAACAGGCGTATTGTTTGCAGGATCGTCACTGCGCGGAAATCCGCACTCGTCTCTTTTGCCGCCGCAAGAACGAATGATAACGCACCGGGAAGCGCGGCAAAGAATGCGGTTTGACGGCTCCATTTCCTGACCTTATGCAAATAGAGATAGGTCACCGATATGGTAAAAAATACGGCAACCAGAAGCGCAGCAAAACTCGCCGGCCAGAGCGACACTTGTTCCAAGGCGGCGGGCGTCACGCCGCTTCCAGCTTGAATACCGAGAATGAAAAAGGCAAATATTCGCACCGACTCCGGCAGCTCAAAATTTATGCCGAACATGGCGATAAGTGCCGTCGCCATGGACGAACCCAGGAGAAACGGCACCGGTATCCCGATCAGCCAAGCGAGGACACCGCCTATTGAAGCAGCGACAAGAGCGGCAAAGAAAAGCCGGTCGAAACCTTTCACTTGGAAAGCCATTTCACAAGACGGTCCCCAGCCTCCTCAATGTCACTTATCTTGCGGTTGAAGCAGAGGCGAAAGCCTGATGCGCCGCCTGGGCCAAAGGCGGTTCCCGGCGCCAAGCCGACGCCGGTCTCGTCAACGATCTGCATTGCAGCAGCACGGGTATCGGTAATGCCGTCCACTTCGAAAAACAGATAGAATGCGCCCTGAGGTGGGGAGAGTTTCACCCGACCGGTTTTCAACAAACGGTCGCAGATGAGGTCACGCGCGGTTCTGGCGCGGTCGACCTGCATTTTGATGAAGTCATCGCCATGGTCGAGCGCGGCAAGAGCGCCCTTTTGCATGAATTGTGCCACTCCTGATGTTGAATATTGGATAAGGTTTTCGAACATTGGTGCGAGCGAGGGATGGGTCTTTATCCAGCCTATGCGCCAGCCCGTCATCGCCCAGTTTTTTGAAAAGCTGTTGACGAAGAGGATTTTGTCATCCGGCTGCATAATATCCATGAAGGATGGCGCACGACCGCCGGAGAAGTGGAAGTGTGTGTAAATTTCATCGGCAATGATCCAGAGATCATTTGCCTTGGCAAAATCGAATATCGATTGCAGCGTCGCTACGTCCGCAGTCCAGCCCGTCGGATTCGACGGTGTGTTGACGAAGATCGCTTTGGTTTTTGGGGTCAGCGCAGTTGGCAGTTTTTCGAGATCGAGACACCAGCCGTTGGCCCCAAAATCGAGTTCAACGGGCACAGGTTTCGCACCGGCAATTTCAGTGGCGGCAGCGAAGTTTGGCCAAGCCGGGGTGAAGTAAATGATCTCGTCGCCATTGCCTGCAATCGCTTGCAAGGCCAATTGAATGGACTGCATGCCGGACCCGGTGACGAGAAATTCTTCAGGTTCAAATGTCTTACTAAAGTGTTTTGAGTGATAGCGCGCCAACGCTTGGCGAAGCTCTGGAATACCGCGCTGATAGGTGTAAAATGTCTCGCCATTATCGAGCGCCTGCATCCCGGCTTGGCGGATGAAATCCGGCGTTGGCAAATCACCTTCACCAACCCAAAGCGGGATTAAGCCCTCACGCAAGCGCGCGTGGTTGAGGATTTCCACAATGCCGCTTTCTGGTGCTTGCTTTGCGCGTTCTGCGAGTTCGTCAAATAAGATGCGAGCCAATTTTTAATTCCGTTTTTTCATTTAACGTCATGCCCCGCCTCGACCTTGCAAGGCAACAAAAAACCCCGGTGAAAGCCGGGGTTTTTCGAAACAAATGCGACGTGATTATTTCTTCTTGAGGATGTCACGGATTTCTGCGAGCAGAACTTCCTGGGCAGGGGTTGCTTCCGGCGCAGGAGCCGGCTCAGCCCTCTTCATACGGTTGATGAGCTTGATGACCATGAACAGAACCCAAGCGATAATCAAGAAGTTGATCACCAAGGTTATGAAATTTCCATAAGCCAGAACCGGGCCCTGTTCGCGGGCAGCCTCGAGAGCGGGCGCTGTGACTGCGTCCGAAAGGCCGACAAACTTGTTGGAAAAGTCAACGCCGCCAGTGGCAGCCGCGATGATCGGTAGAAAAATGTCGTTGACGACTGAGTTGACGAGACCGCCAAATGCGCCACCGATGATGATACCGACAGCGAGGTCGATCATGTTGCCTTTCATGGCAAATTCTTTGAATTCTTTAAGCATTACGTCCCCTGTATGCGAATCTGTAACCCCAAGTTACAGAATCGGATATTTGTATCAGAATAATTGCGTTCTTCTACCCCGGCCCAACTCTTGCACCACTCACTTTCCTTACAGATCTCATTCGAAGGTCGCCGTGGACATTTCTCTCCTGGTATGGTTGCGTCGGCCCAAACGGTTTTGAGGTGTTCCGGGTGCATCCGTCTGTCATCATTGGCGCGTCAATTGCTTATGTGCTGCTGCTATTTGCTGTAGCCAGTTTTGGCGACCGTAAAGTGGGTGCGCTGCGACAGAACCGCTCAAAGCCGTATATTTATGCCTTGAGCTTGGCGATCTATTGCACTTCCTGGACCTTCTTTGGCTCCGTAGGTCTTGCAGCAGAAAGAGGCTTTGAGTTCCTCGGCATCTATGTCGGACCGATCTTGGTCTTCACCTTTGGGCATGCGCTATTACGAAAAATCGTCAGGCTGTCGAAATCGGAACGCATTACGTCAATCGCGGACTTTCTCGCAGCCCGATACGGCAAGAGCTTTGCTGTTGCATCGCTTGCAACCGTCATCGCTTCTGTGGGTGCGGTTCCGTATATTGCCTTGCAATTGAAGGCTATCTCCGGGTCATTTGATCTTCTCATGCAGCATTAC
>JANOYJ010000316.1:0-2026 GCA_031428815.1 Phyllobacterium sp. | reverse complement strand
GATCCGGTGGCGATTGCGGTCGCGCTGGCGGATAAGCTCGATACGCTGGTGGGGTTCTGGGCGATTGATGAAAAGCCGACTGGGAGCAAAGATCCGTTTGCGCTGCGACGCGCTGCGCTGGGCGTGATTAGGACACTACTCGAAAGAGGCCTTAAGGCCGAGATGCTTGATGTTATGTCTTCTCATTTCCCACTGGTTCGTAAAGATATCGCGGAGGCCATTCATCGCGATCGGATGAAACAAGTCGATAATCTGGATGTGGGTTCCAGTGTGATGCTAGTGGGTGGTGTAGCGTCATTGTCTGTAACAAGAATTGTTGGAAACCGTCGGGCGGACTCTGAGGCCATTGACCTCCTCGCCTTCTTCCACGACCGTCTCAAAAACTACCTCCGCGATCTCGGGGCGCGGCATGATTTGATCGATGCGGTGTTGGCTGACTCTCCCTCACCCGGCCCTGCGGGCCACCCTCTCCCCGGGGGGGAGATGGGAAGGGCAGACGCGGTTTTTTCGCCTCTCCCCTCCGGGGAGAGGACAGTCTTGCGCAGCAAGACAGGTGAGGGAGAGTCAAGGAACGACGACCTCCTCGCCATCGCCCGCCGCGTTGAAGCTTTGACAGCCTTCATCAACACCGAAGACGGCAAGAACCTCGTCGCAGGCACCAAGCGTGCGGCGAATATTGTGGCGGCTGAGGAGAAGAAGGGCACGGTCATCGAGAACGTCATCGACATGACGATCTTCACCGACGAGGCCGAAGTCACGCTGTTTGAGGCGGTGAATCAATCGTCGAACTTGGCCGGACAAGCGCTTGAAAAGGAAGACTATTCCGGCGCGATGCTGGCGCTCAGCCAATTGCGCGGACCGGTCGATGCCTTCCTTGACACGGTCATGGTCAATGACCCGGATCAGAAGGTGCGGGCCAACCGCCTGTCGCTGCTTGCAGAAATAAGAAGGGCGACCTCAAGGGTCGCCGACTTCTCGAAGATAGTGGGCTAACAAGTGTTTCCAGCAAAAGTGCGCAGCGGTTTTGTCTCCGGACAACGCGACGAAAGAAGCTGTTTCCAGCAAAAAGTGCGCAGCGGTTTTGTGTCCGGACAACGCGACGAGAGAGGACTTAGCGGATTTCGGCGGTGGGTATCGCTTCTGGAGCCTGTGGAGCCGCTTGTCCGGACGACTCTTCGGGCGGGGTTGATGAAGTCACCGGCACTGCCGCCACTGCCGTCGGGGCCATAATCACATCTTCCGAACTTTCGCCGCCGCGCAGAATGGTCGGCATTTTGTTTGGCATACCGAACGGATCCAGCAGCGGACCGTTGACCGGCGCTCTTTTGCTAATTGCCGCCTCAACGGGGCAATTGTCCACTTTGCAATTCAGCGGTTTGCCGCGATAAATCACCGACGCTTGCTGGGATTTGGCCGTATCGGCCATCACTTCGATTGATGTCGAAGAGGCCGGTGCTGAAAAGCTCAACAGACAAACGGTCGCAAGAAGCAGGCGTCGAATAGTGTTCACGAGGGTCTCCACCCGTTGATCCAACATTGTTTATATACCCATATTCCTTTGCGATCCGTTCGAGCGCTTGGTTAACAATTGATGCACAGAGTGCAAATCTTGCGGATTTCCGAAGCCTTCTATAGGAAAATGCGCCGAAGGACTTTGCATGACTGAAATCGCATTCCCCAATGCCAATGGTATCGCCCGCGCCGTCGCCCTGCTCCAAGCGGGCGATCTGGTCGCGCTGCCGACAGAAACGGTATATGGATTGGCGGCGGACGCGACGAATGGATTGGCCGTCGCCAAGATTTACGCGGCCAAGGGCCGTCCGGGTTTCAATCCGCTGATCTGCCATGTGGTAAATGTCGAAATGGCAGAAATGGTCGGGGTTTTTGATTCCGCTTCCATGCGGCTTGCCAAGCATTTCTGGCCGGGCCCGCTGACATTGGTCGTGCCCGCGCGCGAAGAGGCGGGCATACACCCGCTCGCGCTGGCGGGCTTGTCCAGTGTTGCGCTCAGAGTGCCGAAAGGAGT
>JANOYJ010000315.1:0-1625 GCA_031428815.1 Phyllobacterium sp. | reverse complement strand
TGCAAAACCGGCCGAAAAACCCAAACAGTAAATTTCTAACATTTGATGTCTCAAAGCCCGGTTTGCGCCGGGCTTTGTTATTTCGTAGTGTCTAAAACTCACCATGCGGAGATAACAATGCCTCACTATGATTTCGACCTGTTTGTCATTGGCGGTGGCTCAGGCGGGGTCAGGGCAGGGCGTGTGGCGGCAAGTATGGGCAAGCGCGTCGGTATTGCCGAGGAACACCGTTTCGGCGGCACGTGCGTCATTCGCGGCTGTGTACCGAAGAAATTGCTGGTGTATGCCTCCGAGTTTTCAGAGCAGTTTGAGGATGCTGCCGGCTATGGTTGGACGGTTGGCGCAAGCACGTTTGACTGGCCGATGCTCATCGCCGCCAAGGACAAAGAAATCACGCGGCTGGAAGCGCTCTATCGCATGGGCCTCAACAATCACCACGCCACGATCTTCGACACACGAGCGGAATTGGTGGACGCCCACACAATCCGGCTTGTGAAAGACGGCAAAACGGTCACCGCAGAATACATTCTGATTGCCACCGGCGGACGGTCCAATCCGCACAAAGCGCTTTTGGGTCATGAGCTGTGCATTTCCTCAAACGAGGCGTTTGATCTCAAACAACTGCCGAAGTCGATTGTCATTGAGGGTGGCGGTTACATCGCGGTTGAGTTTGCCAACATCTTCCACGGGCTAGGTGTCAAGACGACGCTGGTCTATCGCGGCAAGGAAATACTGTCGCGGTTTGACCATGACTTGCGACACATGCTGCACCACGCCATGACCGAAAAAGGCATTCGCATCATTTGCGAAAAGGTGCTGGAAATGGTCGAACGCGCCCCGAGCGGCCGCCTGCATGCGACGCTGTCGGATGGCGAGACAATCGACGCCGATCAAGTGATGCTGGCGGTCGGGCGCATGCCGAACACCGAGAATCTTGGATTTGAGGCGGCAGGCGTAACGCTTGATCCGCTGCATGCGATTATGGTTGATGAATTTTCATGCACCTCGCAGCCCAATATTTATGCGGTCGGCGACGTGACGAACCGCGTGCAATTGACACACGTCGCCATTCACGAAGCCATGTGTTTCATCGAAACCGTCTATCGCGGCCATCCAACCAAACCCGATCACGAAATGATCGCCACCGCCGTTTTCACCCGTCCCGAAATCGGCACGGTCGGCATGAGCGAAGAGGCGGCGGGCAAGAAATTCCACGACCTCGACATTTTCCGCGCCGAGTTCCGCCCGATGAAGGCAACGCTGTCGGGTCGCAAAGAAAAAATGCTGATGAAGCTCGTGGTCGATGCGCATAGCCAGAAGGTTGTCGGCGCACACATCATGGGCTCGGATGCCGGCGAAATGGCGCAGCTCTTGGCGATCCCGATGAAAATGGGCGCGACCAAACTGGATTTCGACCGCACCATGGCGGTGCATCCGACGGCAGCCGAGGAATTGGTGACGATGTACGCGCCGGCATATAAGGTGCGAGGCGGGGTGCGGGTTTAGGAGGCAGAGAGTTGGCAAACGCAGATCGGGGACGCAGCGGTTGTTGTCTGTCGCGCAAAGAGACTGCCGCCATATGCTTATCTTTACCGTACTGTCTGCGGTGCTCTCCATCGGGGGAC
>JANOYJ010000314.1:0-7995 GCA_031428815.1 Phyllobacterium sp. | reverse complement strand
GAACAATCGATCAGGAAGTTGATTGCAAAAAGCGGCAAGAAACTGAAAGTCAGCCAAGGCGCATTAGTCTCCGTCGATGGCACAGGTGCCGTGCGGGCACTGGTTGGTGGTTATGACTATTCGAGCAGCCAGTTTAACCGTGCAAGCGAAGCCAAGCGCCAGCCCGGATCAACCTTCAAGCCATTTGTCTATCTGGCAGCACTGGAAGCTGGACGCACGGCGCAATCGGTGCGCAATGATGCACCGATCCAAATCGGTAGATGGACACCGGAAAACTACGAGGGCCGCTATTTAGGTCCGGTCACTCTTTCCGAAGCTTTGGCAAAGTCACTGAACTCCATTGCTGCGCAATTGGTCATGGAAGTCGGACCGGATGCCGTCGTCGAGGTCGCCAAACGGCTCGGTGTCCATTCGGCCCTAACGTCCAACGCTTCAATTTCATTAGGCACATCCGAGGTGACATTGCTTGAAATGACTGGCGCTTTCGCCGCGCTTTCCAATGGCGGGTATAATGCGCCGGTTCACATCATCAAGCGCGTCAAGACCCTTGATGGCAAAGTGCTTTATGAGAACAAGTACGAAGGCGCAAAACGTGTGATTCAGCCTTCTATCGTCGGCATGATGAATTCGATGATGACGCGCACCCTGCTGGAAGGCACTGCCAAAAAGGCGCAATTCGGCTGGCCGGCGGCGGGCAAAACCGGCACCAGTCAATCCTTTCGCGATGCGTGGTTCATTGGCTATACGGCGAACCTGACGACCGGTGTTTGGTATGGCAATGACGATAATACGCCGACCAATAAGGTAACCGGTGGCTCGCTTCCCGCGGTAACCTGGAAGGAATTCATGACTGCGGCGCATGAAGGCGTGCCTGTAACGGAATTACCGGGAATGGCGGGTGGGGGCAATGCGGTCGAGCAGATCGTGGCGGAGCCCGCGCCTCAACCTGTGGCTAAGCCGATGGCGAAAAAACTGGAGCCGATGCGGGCTCTTGCCAGCAAAAATGTTCCGGACGAGCCTGCCAAACTGGATGCGGTTCCAGTCCCGGCGTCGCCGGAACGAACCGGCTCAACAAAGCGCCCTGTTCCCAAAGTGGATGTTGGCAAACGCGAAAAGACAAAGCAAACGTCGATTATGGATTTAATCCTCGCAAACTGACGAATAAAAAAGGGGCGTATCGGCAAGCCGACACGCCCCACCCGGGAGAAACCTTGGGGTTAGCCGCGAGCGAAGGCGCGACCTTTGTCATCGAATATATGAAGATTGCCCGCATCTGAATCGAGACGGATTGTCGAACCGCGGGTGACGCTGGCGGTGCCCGGTAGTTTGGCAACCAATTGTTCGCCTTGACGCCCGAGATCAACATAGACCAGTTGGACTTCGCCGAGCTGTTCGACATAATCGATCTTGCCCTCGAACAGGCAATCCTTACCGGTGGCCAGCACTAAATCCTCTGGGCGCACACCGAAAGAAATTGTATTGCCATCGGCGGTCGTCGGGGAAACGGTGGGAACGACTGCTTTATTGCCGCCGGGCAGAACAACTGTCGTGGACTTTCCGGTTTTCTCAATTGTCGCAGAGATGACATTCATGGCCGGTGAGCCGATGAACTGCGCGACGAATAGATTGCCGGGATTGTGATAAAGCTCCATCGGCGAGCCGACTTGCTCGATATAACCGTCCTTCAGAACAACTATTCGATCCGCAAGCGTCATCGCCTCGACTTGATCGTGCGTCACGTAGATCATCGTGGTGTTCGGCATCGATTCTTTGAGTTTGGCAATCTCGATACGTGTGGCAACACGAAGCGCTGCATCCAAGTTCGACAATGGCTCATCAAACAGGAACACTTTCGGGTTGCGCACAATGGCGCGGCCGATGGCGACGCGCTGGCGCTGGCCACCGGACAGCGCTTTGGGCAAACGTTCAAGATATTTAGTCAGCTGCAGGATTTCGGCGGCGGCGCGCACGCGCTTGTCGATTTCGGTTTTGCTTTCCTTGGCAATGTTCATTGAGAACGCCATGTTGTCGTACACTGTCATGTGCGGATAGAGTGCATAAGATTGGAACACCATGGCAATGCCGCGCTTGGATGGCGGAACGTCGTTGACGAGTTCGTTATCGATCTCAAGTGTGCCTGCAGTGATCTCTTCAAGACCGGCGATCGTGCGCAACAGGGTGGATTTACCGCAACCTGAGGGGCCGACGAAGACAATGAATTCCCCGGACTTAATGTCCAAGTCGATACTGTGGAGAATCTCCAGATTGCCGTAGGCTTTTTTAATTCCTCGAAGCTTCAGATTGGCCATGTTTTCCTCCCAAGAAATTGTTGTTGTTAAATTGCGTGACCAAACCAGGCGCTGTGTGGCGCAAGGCTTACGATTTCAGAGACTGCTTTATTATCAAACCCATAGCCGTCAAGTTCGACGAGTTTTCCTGCCGCTGAGACGTCGAGAGAAATGTTTTCTTCCCCGAGATTAAAGGCGCAAACGATTTTCTCATTGCCAAATGTCCGGGCAAAGGCAACGCCGTTATCTGTGACGGTGATGAACTCAATGTCGCCCTTGGCAAGCGCTGCATGCGCGCGGCGAAAATTCAAAAATCGCCGGTAATGTTCGAGCATCGAGGACGATGAGCCTGTCTGCTTGTCGACCGCCATTGCATAGTGATTTCTCGGCACGGGCAGCCACGGCTTGTGATTGGAGAAACCGGCATTGGCTTTTGACGAATCCCAGACCATGGGTGTGCGACAGCCGTCGCGTCCCTTGAACTGCGGCCAGAAGCGAATGCCATAGGGGTCTTGCAGATCCTCAAACGTAAGTTCCGCTTCAGACAGGCCCAACTCTTCGCCTTGATACAGGCAGACCGAGCCCCGCAGGCTTAGAAGGAGTGCGGCGGCGACCTTCAAATAGGCGTCGCGGTAATTTTCGGGAATGTCCCAGCGCGAGGCGTGGCGCACCACATCATGGTTTGAAAACGCCCAGCATGACCAGCCATTGGCGGCGACCTTGCCGAACTTTTCGAGCACGGTTTTTATTTTGGACGCGCCCAGTTGTTCGGGGCTTAAGAAGTCGAACCCGTAGCACATCTGGAGGCGCTCATCGCCATCGGTATAGGCCGCGACAATTTCCAAGCCGCGCTGCGCATCACCCACTTCACCAACGGCAGCAATTGCCGGATACTCATCTAAAAGTGCGCGGAACCGGGCAAGAAAAGCAAGGTTTTCCGGCTGACTCTTGTCGTAGAGATGGTCCTGATAGTTATAGGGATTTACCTTTGGCGCGATTGAATCATTGCGCTCAGCGGCTGGCAAAGCGGGGTTATTTTCAAGGCCCGCCGAGTGAAAATAGAAATTGATCGTATCCAACCTGAAACCATCCACACCGCGCTCAAGCCAAAACCGTGTCGCATCTAAAAGTGCATCTTGAACATCGCGATTATGGAAGTTCAAGTCAGGCTGGCTGGCGAGAAAGTTGTGCATGTAATATTGGCAACGACTGGTGTCCCACTGCCATGCCGAGCCTCCGAATATAGAGAGCCAATTGTTCGGAGGTGTTCCATCCGGCTTTGCATCGGACCAGACATACCAATCGGCCTTGAGATTATCCTTGGAGGCACGGCTCTCTTTGAACCAAGGATGAAGCTCTGCGGTGTGGGAGATCACCAGATCGATCATAACCTTGAGATTCAACCGGTGCGCTTCCGCCACCAAGTCATCAAAATCGGCAAGTGTGCCGAACATCGGATCGATGTCGCAATAGTCGGTAACATCGTAGCCGAAATCTTCCATCGGCGATTTATAGAAGGGCGATATCCAGATCGCATCAACACCGAGCGATGCCACATAGGGCAGTCGTTGAATGATGCCTTTGAGGTCGCCAATGCCATCGCCGTTCGAGTCTTGATACGAACGCGGGTAGATTTGATAGATCACCGCACCCCGCCACCAATCGTGATCAATGGTGGGAGTGGCCCCTATGTCTGACCTTGCACTTTGCGCAACGGAACTCATTTTAATCAGCCGCCTTTGACCGAACCGGCGAGCAGGCCGCGAACGAAGTAACGTTGAAGCGAGAAGAACACGATCAGCGGCACAATAATGGTGACGAAAGCCGAGGCTGTGAGAATTTCCCAATTGCCGCCGCGCGAGCCGAGCAGAGCGTTGAGCTTGCCGGTCAAGACGAGTTGCTCTTCGCCGGAACCGAGGAAGACCATGGCGACGAGAAGATCGTTCCATACCCAGAGGAACTGAAAAATCGCGAACGATGCCAAAGCCGGAAACGAGAGCGGCAGAATGATTTTGACGAAAATGTCGAAGTCGCTCGCCCCATCAATACGGGCTGATTCCATGATTTCCCGTGGCAGTCCCGCGATGTAGCTGCGTAGCAAATAGATCGCAAAGGGAAGACCAAAAGCGGTGTGCGCCAGCCATATGCCGAGATAGGTTTTGACCGGAACACCGAGGAAAAGCCCGACGCCATTATAGAGACGCAGCAGGGGTATCAGCGACATTTGCAGCGGCACGACCAGGAGACCGATAACGGTGGCAATCAGCAGCGCCCGCCCCGGAAAACGCATCCAAGCCAGAGCATAGGCTGCGAAAGCGGCGATCAGGATTGGAATGATTGTCGACGGAATTGTCACTGTCAGGGAATTTATGAACGAGCGGCCGATGCCTTGCGAAAAGAGAACGTTGTTATAGTTCTCCGTCGTAAAGCGGGGCGGGGTGCCGGCCTCGAAATATACGCGGCGACCTTGTTCCCCTTCAAATGCCTTCGGCGACGTGAGAACGTATGAGCCATTGGCATTCAGCGTCAGTGTGACACCATCGCCAATATCGGCCGGGGCACCCGCCGGAAAGGCGGTTGGTGCATTGACCTTGGTACCAAAGGCACCAAGCGTGCGCTTATCGTTTTCTTCGAAGATTGTGCCTTCGATGACAAACTTTCCGTCTTTTTCAACTTGCGTTGCCGGCAGGCCCAAACGGCTTGCGCCGGTTTGGTTGGAGGTGGTCAAAGCTGCCCACCAGCCGGATGCAACGATCTGATCCTTGTCGCGCAGCGAACTGACGAGAATGCCAAGGGTTGGAAGCGTCCAGATGGCGCAAATCATCAAAACGGCAAGGTGCAGGCCCCAGGTGCTGGCAGACATTTTCTTGGATGAAATGGCCATGTCAGTGTCCCTTGTTTTCTGCGTTCGCCTGACGGATGTTCCAGATCATGATTGGCGTCACCGCGATCATGATGACGATGGCAATTGCCGCGCCGCGACCAAAATCACCGCCGCCCCGGAACATCCAGTCGAACATGAGATGCGCCAGAACCGTCGTGTTCCATTGACCATTGGTCATGGTGATAACGATGTCGAAAATCTTCAAGACGAGGATGGTGATGGTGGTCCAGACAACGATGATCGTGCCCCAGATTTGCGGGATCATAATGCGCCAGAATACTTGGAACGGATTCGCACCATCAATGACCGCAGCCTCAATCGTCTCGTCCGGGACCCCGCGCAAAGCTGCCGCGAGAATAACCATGGCAAAACCCGTTTGAATCCAGATCAAGATGGCCATCAGGAAGAAATTGTTCCAGAACGGCAGTGAAATCCAGACTTGCGGCGCGAAGCCGAAATACTGAACCACGGCGTTCAGCACACCGATTTGGGTCTGCCCGTCACCGCGATATTCGTAGATGAATTTCCAGATCACGCTGGCACCCACGAAGGAAATGGCGAGCGGCAGGAAGATCAGGCTTTTGGCAATCTGGCCCCACCAGATTTTATCAGTAAGAACTGCGATAACCAGCCCGAAAAATGTGCAAACGGCGGGAACGACAAGCAACCAGAGGGCATTGTTAAAGAGTGATTGATGAAACTCGCGATCGCCCATCAGCCATTGATAATTGGCAAGGCCGACAAAGCCGGTACCGCCGCGATCAAAAAAGGAAAGCCGGAAAGTTTCAAATACCGGATAGAGGAGATAGACGACGAGAAAGAAGATGGCGGGTCCCAGAAACAACCAAGGCCGGATCAAACCTTGTCGACGCAAATTGTTGACCGCTGAGGCGCCCGTTACCCCGCGAGACGGATAGATCATATCCAGCAGTTTGTTTGAGCCGTAAAAGTAGCCAGCGCAGCCAGCCACACCTAGGATAACAGTGATCACTGCCGACATTATCTGAGTAAGCATGAAGTCCTCCCCGATTGCGTGACATCTTTCTCCCGTGCCATCTGACAATGGCAAGACGTCTTATGGATTGCCCCGGGCCCGTTAAGGTCCGGAGCACTTAGTGTTCATCCACTTATGCGGACGAAGTAAATATTAGCAATAACTTATTTAATTGCGTCCCAGCTCTTCTGGATTTCTGCGGCTGCGTCAGCGGAAGACTTGCCACCGACGAAATCAACCATACCGGTCCAGAACGCGCCTGCACCGATTTTGCCTGGCATCAGATCCGAAGCGTCGAAACGGAACGTTGTGGCATTGATGAGAATGTCACCTTCCTTGCGCAGGGTATCATTGGCATAGGCAGCTTTGTTGACTGTCTTCAGCGGGGTCAAGAAGCCGGACTGTGCCATCCAGAGCTCATGTGCCAGTGGCATTTTCAAGAATTCGATGAAAGCGCGAGCGGCTTTTGAATCCTTGGTGATGGACACGAGCGTGCCGGCACCCAGAACTGGGCTGCCAAGCTCAGGCTTGGAGGCATACGTCGGCATGTAGAAGAAGTCTGCCGCTTCACCGAGCTTTGTTCCTTCAGGAAAGAATGAAGGAATGAAGGATGCCTGATGATGCATGTAGCACTTTGGCGGAACACCGAAGAGGCCCTTAGGGCTGTCACGGAAATCCGTCGCGGCAACAGCAGCAACACCGCCGGAGACGTATTTGTCGTTCTTGGCAAATACAGCGAAGGCATCCAGCGCACCGATGACGGCAGGATCAGTGAACGGAATTTCGTTCTTGACCCACTTATCGTAGGTTTCGCCGGTTTGCGTGCGCAGCATCATGTCTTCAACCCAGTCGGTTGCCGGCCAACCGGTTGCGCCGCCTGAACCCAGACCAATGCACCAAGGTGTGCCGCCATCTGCGACAATCTTGTCAGAAAGGGCGATCATTTCTTCCATGGTCTTCGGTACTTCGTAACCGGCTTCCTTGAAGTTTTCCGGCGAATACCAAACCAGTGACTTCACATCGGCCTTATAGGCGAAGGAGAAGAACTTGGACGTGCCGTCTTTGTCCTTATAGGTACCGAGATCGACCCACGACTGACCAGCGCCGTAATTGTCCTTGATGAATTGCGCGTCAGCATCAGCCAATGGCACCAAGAGACCCTTGGCAGCCAAGTCACCGATCAGACCAGGTTGTGGCAAAACAGCGATGTTTGGTGCGGAACCCGCCTGCGTATCAATAACAATCTGCTGTTCGTAATTTTCAGACGACGAATATTTTATTTCCACGCCGGTTGCTTCGGCAAAATAAGCCAACACGCTTTGGACATAGGTCTCATCTTCACCGCGCCAAGGTCCGAAAATCGTCAGAACTTCGCCCTTGAGATCAACTTTCTTCAGCTCTTCAAAATTTGCCCAGTTAAAACGGGCATCTTCGCCTGGCTTGAACTTGAGTTCTGCCGAGGCAGGCGCAGCGAGGGCAAGCGTGAACAACGCAACGCCCATCAATAAACTTTTTTTCATGGTAGTACCTCCCGGTGAAATTATCAGGTCAGCGGACTTGAAACGGTCCGAGCCGTTCTAGCTTTGAAAATTTGAAAGGCTTTCAATCAAAAAACCAAAGCGCTTTGGCTACCATTATTCTCTCTACTGATTTCCAGATGAGTCAAGAAGAAATAAATTTCAATCGATTTAAGCCCGAATAATTGGTGCTATGCAGCATAGTTTTTTGCATTGCAGCATGGTTAGTTGCATACTTTGTTGAAATACTCACGATTTTTGATTGCGAAATATTTCTTGTTTTGACACAAATCGGGGGCATGTTTTTAAAGC
>JANOYJ010000313.1:0-2595 GCA_031428815.1 Phyllobacterium sp. | reverse complement strand
GCTTCGCGGACATAGGCCTGCTCGATGGTCTCTCCCGGCTTGCCATAGATCATTGGGCGTTCCCAAAGACCAGCCGCATACATCGCTGCGCCATTCTTCAGGTGCCAGTCGTGCATGGGGGTTAAGCGATAAGGGCGAAGGTCTCCGAAGCGCTCGGCCGCTATCGCGCCGAAGGACACACCGGAGGCCGGAGGACGGAAGCGGGTGAGGCCCGCCTCTGGAATAGAAATGCCCTGTGCTTTAGCTAGAACGGCGAGACCCGGCACATTCGATGTGCGGCCCTGATCGGTGGCCATGCCGAGCGTGGTGTAGCGCTTGGCATGTTCGGAGGCGGAGTACCCCTCCTGCACGGCGAGACGCAGGTCATCGGCGGTGACGTCGGTTTGGAAATCGACAAATGCCTTTTGTTTTGAATCGCTTGCACGAATTTCCAAAACTGCTGCGGGAGCGGGAAGGCCTTCACCTTTCGCGGTGCCGACGACGTCGAAGACATAGCCGGGGATAGGTTCTGGCGGCAGGAAGGCTTGTAACGCTTCGTCCCATACTGGCTTTCCGCCGCCTTGGCTGGCGAGTTGGATGTTGGGTGACCAGCCGCCTGACACGCCGAGGAGCGTGCAAGGGATTTCGCGCTTTTCGCCCGAGAGCTTGCCTGTCTCTGAATCAAAATTCTGGATCAAGACAGCGCTGAGTTTCTTGCTGCCCGTTGTTCCGACGACGGCTAGACCGGTGAGAACTTCGACACCCGCATCCTTGCCGAGTTTCCTCGCCTCGTCCGAAATCTCTCTGCGAACGTCCATGATGAGAACACTCGTTGCGCCGAGATTCCGCAGGCCCAAGGCCACTGCGTAGGCACTGTCATTGTTGGTCATGAGAACGACGCTGCCGGTAGGGACGACACCGAAAGTTTGGGTATATTTGAGGATGGAACCCGCAAGCATCACGCCGGGCACATCGTTTCCCGGAAAGACGATCGGCCGCTCGATGGCACCGGTTGCGAGCACGACTTCTGTTGCCCGGATTACCCAATGGCGCTGACGCGGCTCGCCCTCGGTTCGATTCGTCTTGTGGTCCGCAACGCGTTCGGTTGCTGCCAGCGTGTTGCCGTCGTAATAACCCCAGACATGGGTGCGCGGGAGTAAGCGCAGATTTGGATTATGTTTGAGGCCCGGCAGCGCAGGGCATTGAGGATTTTCGTCAGCGAGGATGACGTCGAGCCCTTTTTGGAGAGCGCTCTCCGCCGCCTTCAAGCCAGCAGCGCCGCCACCTACAATCAGCACATCGCAGAAGGCATTCATGCGCTCGTAGCGGTCTGTGTCTGGCACCAGTCCTGCCTTGCCAAGTCCGGCGGCGCGACGGATGAAATGTTCGCAGAACATCCAGAATCTTGTGTTTCTGAATGGTCCCATGAAAGTCTTGTAGTAGAAGCCCGAGGAGAAAAGTTTTCCAGCAAGCGCATTCAGCGCGTTGACGTCATAGTCGAGCGAGGGAAAGCGGTTCTGGCTTTCGGCGACCAGTCCCTCGAAAATTTCGACTTCCGTCGCTTTAAGGTTGGGTTCGCGAAAACCATTGCGGATGAGCGTAACCAGCGCGTTCGGCTCTTCGGATCCGGCGGCAAAAATACCGCGCGGGCGGTGATATTTGAATGAACGGCCGAAGAGGATGACGCCATTGGCGAGGAGGGCCGAGGCCAGAGTATCGCCGATGAACCCCGAATAAGTCTTGCCATCGAAAGTGAACGTCACGGGGCGGGAGCGGTCGATTTTACCACCGTCTGGCAGGCGGCGGAAACTCATGATGCGCCTCCGTCTCGGGCATATATCACCGAGCGGATTTCGTGTGTCTCGGTATTGCGTTCGACAATGAGATGCGTGCGGCAGCCGCCGTGGTGCTGCCAGTATTCGCTGTGCCAGCCGCGCGGGTTGGTGCGCTCATAGACGTATGTGTTCCATGCGGCTTGATTGGTGGACGCTTGGTCGGGGCGGGTACGTGTTGCGTCGCCTTGATAAGTGAACTCAATCAAGTCGCGCGGACCGCAATGGGGGCAGGAAATTCTCATTTCAACGCCATTTCCTCAATGCCATTTCGGTGTCGCGCCCATGCCCTTGTCGTCGATGACAAGGCCGCGATGGAAGCGATCAAGGGTGAAAGGGGCGCTGAGCGGATGCGGTGTATCTTTGGCAATGGTGTGCGCAAAGCAAAGGCCGGAAATCGGGGTTGCTTTGAAGCCGCCATAGCACCAGCCTGCATTCAGATATAATCCGTGTACTGATGTTTTATCTATAATCGGCGATCCATCCATCGACATGTCCATCACACCGCCCCACGAGCGCAACGCGCGCACGCGGGCCAGCGATGGGATCATGGCAACACCCGCTTCAATCACATGTTCCACCATGGGCAAGTTGCCGCGCTGAGCGTAAGAATTGTAGCCATCGATATCGCCACCAAAAACGAGGCCGCCTTTATCAGACTGCGAAACATAGAAATGGCCCGCGCCAAATGTGACAACGCCATCAATGTATGGCTTCAAACCTTCGGATACGAAAGCTTGCAACACATGGCTTTCGATGGGCAGTTTTAATCCCGCCATTGCGG
>JANOYJ010000312.1:0-6609 GCA_031428815.1 Phyllobacterium sp. | reverse complement strand
GGCGAGAGATTTACTGACACCGTAAGATGTTCAGGTAGAGTGACTGCATCTCGGCATGCTTGCAGAATGGCCCAACGTCCGAGCGTGTTGATGAAGCCGTTCTCTTCCGCAATTTGGATGAAATCTAATGGAGGGATATAGCCTTTTGTTGGGTGCTTCCAACGCAATAAGGCCTCATAGCCAAGCACAGTTCCATCGATAATGTTCACTTGCGGCTGATAATATAAACTGAAATCGCCGCGCTTGAGAGCTCCACGTAATTCCACTTCGATCCAGCTGCGGTATTCTTCCCGTACTGTCATTTCTTGTGAAAACAGAGCCCACGCTCCGCGGCCGTTCAGCCTCGCTTGTTTAAGGGCCACATGCGCACTGCGCACTGTGTCACTGACGGTGGAGTTTGGCTTGATCTCTACAATGCCAAGACTTGATGTAATCGCCGCGAGTCCGCCATTCACTCTATAGGTTCCAGAAACTGTTTCAAGAATATGGTCCGAAATGGCTCTGATCTCATCCGGGTTACCGGTGGTTTCAATGACCATCCCAAATTCGCCGCCGCCAAACCGTCCGACATTGCCTATGCTGCCAGCCAACTTCTCTAATCGCGCTGCGACCTGTCGGATAACCTCGTCACCGGCTGCGAAACCCATAACGTCATTGAGATCTTTGAAGCGATCAATCTCAATGTCGATCAAGAAGTAAGCTCTATTCGGATTACCGCGCCGTTGTATGTGGTGTTCGACAAGCCCGATAATGCCGTTTTTAGAAAAAAGATCGGTAAGGGGATCAATAAGAGAAGACTTGCGGTTAGCTTCTTCTGACTCGTCGAGGCCAGAGAAAAAAGCGACGGCAGAAAGACTCGACGACATCGCTGTCAGGCCGGCGACGATGCCGCCGAGCGTCGCATCATTGAGTGTCCCGGTCATTGAAAAAGACGCCGCGAGTTTTAAAGCCCACATGCCCAGCATACCCCCGCCAAAACCGGTGGCAGCGACGGTTAAGGCACGAAAATACTTCATTCTTTTCACATTGATCACAAATAATGCCCCGGCGAAGCAGCGCTAAACTACGACCCTAGGCGTAAAGCATTAAAAACAGCTTAGCATTCGACAACCGTCAAAGCTGCAGGCGTTGAAATGGCTCACTCGTCGAGCCTTTTTAACTCTTCCACGATTGGCATCGAGACAATATTGTATCCGGAATCAACATAGTGGATCTCGCCCGTGACGCCGCTTGACAGATCGGAGAGCAAATAAAGCGCCGACTTGCCAACCTCATCAATACTAACCGTGCGCCGCAATGGTGCGTTGCGCTGTTGATAATTAAACATCGCCCGCGCATCACCAATGCCCGCACCGGCCAGGGTCCGGATCGGCCCTGCAGAAATAGCATTGACGCGAATGCCATCTTGGCCGAAATCCGCCGCCAGATAGCGCACCATGGCCTCCAGCGCCGCTTTGGCGACACCCATGACGTTATAGTTAGGCATCACACGCATCGAGCCGCCATAAGTCAGCGTTAACAGCGATCCGCCGTTTTTCATCAACTTTCCGGCGCGTTGAGCTACCTCCGTAAAAGAATAGGCGGAAATCACCATGGTTTTTGAGAAGTTTTCACGGGTCGTCACATCAACATAGCGACCTTTGAGCTCATTCTTGTCCGAAAAGCCGATGGCGTGAACGACAAAATCGAGAGTGCCCCACTTCTCTTCTATTGCTGCGAAAACGGCATCCACGGAGGCAATGTCTTCGACATCACAGGGGATGAGAAAGTCCGAACCGGCTTCCTTGGCAAGCGGCGCGACGCGCTTTCCGAACGCATCGCCCTGAAAAGTAAACGCCAACTCCGCGCCATGCGCCGCTAATTCCTTGGCAATACCCCAAGCGATGGAATGTCCGTTTGCAACGCCCATGATGAGGCCGCGCTTACCCTGCATAATTCCCGACATACAAATGACTCCTGCGGCTTAGCCGTTGAAACGCTGAAAGACGAGCGTTGCATTGGTGCCGCCAAACCCGAATGAATTGGAAAGGACCGTGTTGAGTTTGACGTCGTCCATGCGCTTGCGCACGATGGGAAGGTCAGCAAAATCCGGGTCAATTTCAATAATATTGGCGCTCTCGCAGATGAAATTATGCTGCATCATCAAGAGCGAATAAATGGCTTCCTGCACACCGGTCGCACCCAGCGAATGACCGGTCAATGACTTCGTCGCGGCAATGGGTGGAATCTTGTCGCCAAACACTTCGCGGATCGCCGCAATTTCCTGTCGATCACCGACCGGCGTCGATGTCGCGTGCGGATTGATGTAGTCGATCGGGCCCTTCACAGTTGAAAGCGCCATTTTCATGCAGCGCGCCGCGCCTTCACCTGACGGAGCAACCATGTCATAGCCATCAGACGTCGCGCCGTAGCCGACAATCTCTCCATAGATCGTTGCGCCCCGCGCCAGTGCGGTATCCAAGTCTTCGAGCACGAGAACGCCGGCGCCGCCGGCGATAACAAAGCCGTCGCGGTCCTTGTCATAGGCGCGAGAGGCAACTGAAGGCGTCTCGTTGAAATTGGACGACATGGCGCCCATCGCGTCAAATAGCACTGAAAGCGTCCAGTCGAGATCTTCACAGCCACCCGCAAATACTCGGTCCTGCTTACCCCATTGGATCATTTCATAAGCATTACCGATGCAATGGTTCGAGGTCGCGCATGCTGATGAGATAGAATAGTTGACGCCCTTAATTTTGAAATTCGTCGCAAGCGTCGCCGATGCTGTCGATGACATGGCTTTTGGCACGGCAAAAGGTCCAACCCGCTTGGGTCCCTTTTCGCGCGTAATATCGGCAGATTCGACGATGACCCGCGTCGATGGTCCGCCCGAACCCATAATGATGCCCGTACGCTCATTCGACACTTGGCTGTCATCAAGCCCCGCATCAGCAATAGCCTGATCCATCGCGACATGGTTCCAAGCCGTCCCGCCGCCATGAAAGCGCATGGCGCGCCGGTCAACCAATCCTTCGGGATCAAGCGTCGGCGCACCGTGGACTTGGCAGCGGAATCCGAGCCGCGAATAATCCGCCGCTGCGACAATGCCAGAGCGTGCTTCTTTCAGCGAATCCAGAACTTCGGTGACGTTGTTTCCGATGGATGAAACAATGCCCATCCCGGTGACGACAACACGCCTCATATTTGGCTCCCTTGTTTGTAAACAATGCTCACGCTGCAGCCGCTTCCTTGAACAATCCGACACGAAGGTCTGTGGCACGATATATCACTTCGCCATCCGCCTTCATCCAGCCATCGGCAATGCCGAGCACCAGCCGACCACGCATGACGCGTTTGAAATCGATGCCATACTCGACCAGTTTGGTCTTCGGCGTCACCATACCGGTAAATTTCACTTCACCGGTTGAAAGCGCGCGACCCTTGCCGGGCTCTCCCAGCCAACCGAGGTAAAACCCGGTCAATTGCCACATTGCATCGAGGCCAAGACAACCGGGCATGACTGGATCACCGATGAAGTGGCAGGCAAAAAACCAAAGATCCGGATTAATGTCATAGGCGGCGCGGATAAAACCCTTGCCATTATCGCCGCCTGTCTCGGAAATGTCGGTAATCCGGTCAAACATCAGCATAGGCGGAGCAGGAAGTTGCGCGTTGCCAGGTCCAAACATTTCGCCACGCGAACATGTGAGGATCTCCTCAAAGGAGTAACTGGATTTCTGTTCGGCCATTTAGTCCCATCCCCCAGCGCCGGTAATTCGTGCGCCATGCCCTTACACAGCATTCGGTCACAAGAAAACCGGTATTCTGCCGGAAGTTCGCGGTTAATCGCGACATTTCTGCGGCAAACAGGTCTATTGATGTGTAGACGCTTTATGAATATATCAATTCAGGTATTCAGAGCCGAACCGAAACGAATTTGACGGAACAACGCTTGTCAGGTACATTACTACAGATGGTGCAAATCGAAAGCGACGTGGAAACGCGTTTGCGTAAGGCCGATTTGCGTCCGACCCGTCAGCGTTTGGCGCTCGCAAGCTTGCTCTTTGCCCAAGGCGACCGCCACTTTACGGCTGAAGATCTGCATAGTGAGGCAGAATCGGCGCGTATCCCCGTCTCGCTCGCCACGGTGTACAACACCCTGCATCAGTTCACTGCCGCTGGGCTGTTGCGAATTGTTGCCGCAGAAGGCTCAAAAACGTATTTTGACACTAACACGTCGGACCACCACCATTTCATCATCGAGGGCGACAATACCGTCATCGACATTGATGAGGGCAGGGTAACTGTCAATAATCTACCGGAACCACCTGAGGGCATGGAAATCGCCCATGTGGATGTGATTGTGCGCCTACGCCGCAAAAGCGCCGACTAGTTGTCACGCAGAGGCTCCCAAGAAATCAGGGCTAGTCCTCGAAGGTTTCACCCGGATATGCACCCCAAATGTCCGTCTGCTTGACATAGCCGTCATAACCAGCCGACTCAAACGTGCACCAAACGCCGTCGCAATCGTCAATTTTGCCCATAACGCCCGGTTCCATATCCGCGACCTTGGCTGCGGCTTCATTCTTGTGGTCATATAACCCGATCATACCGGAATCTTTTGTGGTCCAAGGTGCCGTCAGCGCCGTGCGCTTGCCGGTGAGCAATGTCTGCAAGACCCAACCCTCGGTCCCTTCCGAATCCCGGATACGACGCCAATTGTCATACTCCTGCACGATTTCCACCGGCAGACCGGGCTTTAGGTAAAGCCACTGCACCGGATAATCACGACCGGGCCCGATACGCAAATTCACGCGCCCTGATTTCAAGCTGACAAATCTCGGGAGTGGCAAACCGCTCGGCCCAACCACAGCCGCCAGCGCTTCTGTGGCGGTAACAGGTGTTACTGAAAGCCCGGTCGATACCATCACGAGTGTTGAAAATGCGCAGGCGAAGCCCGCAAAACGGCCAAATATTGGGAGTGACTGAACGCGATACACAATAGTCCCTCAAACGCTGAATATATTGAACTCACACACGAAAAACGACGACACCGTTTTCCTTTGAGTTCGTGCGCTTGGCTTGTTACAAACACCGCACACGAACAGACTCTCAACATGCCGCGTTTTGGTTAAGGAGGTCTCAACGGGAATGGTAAAAACGCTTAAATGTCCGGGAAGAAAAAGCCTGTTGTCGTCATTACCCGCAGGCTCCCCGAGCCGGTCGAAACCCGTATGCGCGAACTCTTCGATGCGCGGTTGAATGTTGACGATCATCACATGCCGCATGACGAATTGGTCGCCACCATGCGTGACGCAGATGTCTTGGTGCCGACGCTGACAGACCGGATCAATGAAGAGCTTCTCAGCAAAGTCGGTGACCGCCTGAAACTCATCGCGTCTTACTCAAACGGCGTCGATAATATTGATGTCGCCGCTGCCGCCAAGCGCGGTATTACCGTCACCAATACGCCCAATGTCCTCAACGAAGACACAGCCGATATGACCATGGCGCTCATTCTCGCCGTGCCGCGCCGTCTTGTCGAAGGAGCAAGCCTCTTGAAAGCCAGCGGCAAATGGCAGGGCTGGTCGCCGACTTGGATGCTCGGCCGACGCATCCATGGCAAGCGTCTCGGCATTATCGGCATGGGTCGCATCGGCACCGCTGTTGCCCGCCGTGCCAAGGCCTTCGGCCTTTCCATCCATTACCATAACCGCCACCGCGTAGATGAGCGGACCGAAAATGAGCTGGAAGCAACCTACTGGGACAGTCTCGACCAAATGCTGGCGCGCATGGATATTATCTCCGTCAACTGCCCGTCCACACCCGCGAGCTTCCATCTCTTGTCGGCCCGCCGCTTGGAACTCATTCAACCAACCGCCTATGTGGTAAACACCGCCCGCGGCGACATTATCGATGAGGCGGCACTCATCAAGCTCATCGACCAAGGCCGCATAGCCGGTGCCGGTCTCGACGTGTTCGAGCATGAGCCGTCGGTCAATCCCAAACTCGTCAAACTCGCCGACAAAGGCAAAGTCGTCATCCTGCCGCATATGGGCTCGGCGACAATGGAAGGCCGGATTGATATGGGCGAGAAGGTGATTATCAACATTCGAACCTTCTTCGACGGGCATAGGCCGCCGGACCGGGTGCTGCCGCAGCGGATTTAAGTCTTTGGGTTATGCAAATGCCGCCGCGCGATCTCCACACCATGGACGATATCACGGGCAAAATGCGCTTGGGGCGTATGCACACCATGCGCCCGTAATGTCTTCACAACGCTCTCATTCCCGCCCGCAAGGATGAACATCACCCCGCGCTTATACGTCTTGCGCGCCAAGACCTCTATGGCGTTCGCCCCTGATGAATCGAGAAACGGCACACCGGATATATCGACGATGAACGCCTTATGTTGGTCAGCGATACGCTCTATCACGGTGCTCACCGTAGAGGCCGCGCCGAAGAAAAATGCGCCACTGATCTTATAGACTGCGATGTCCTTATGCTTGGCAAAGTCCTGTTCGCCGCCCTTCCCGACGGCGTCTGCTTCGTCCGCAGCTGGTAGAAAGCTCGCCGCCTCGACACTGATCGCCCCAGCCATCCGGTTGATGAAGACGACCGAACCAATAG
>JANOYJ010000311.1:0-1531 GCA_031428815.1 Phyllobacterium sp. | reverse complement strand
TCGCCACTGCCTCTGACCAAAGCAGGATCACATTGATGCCCGAATAGGGTTCGCCATTGTGGCGCATCGGCTTGGTGCTCCGGCCTCCCGCATGGTCTAAGTGCCATGGCTGAACCCAAGGCCGCACGCCGCGCTCAAGATCGGCAATGATGCGGTCGGTGATTTTCGCAGAGATGTCGGCGCGCGCAGTGTCTGGTTTCCTGGTCATTTTTCATTCTCCGTTATTACGTCCGCGACCATCGCGGACCCATCACGGCGGTCTCCTTAGCAAGGAGGATTGTCCGCGCACCGCCAAGCGGAAGTGACAGTTGTGAGCGGCGTTACGGCGCGGCCGGAACGGCAGTGGAGGATGGCAAAGCCATTGCGCGGGAAATCATCCGCGCCATACCGCCAATCGGGACGGGTCAGCTATGGGCGCTGATTTCAGACTCGCTTCATTACTTTGGATTTCGGATCGCGGGAGCGCTTTGAGCGCGACATGACAGGAGGCCGGTTTCCAGAGAAGCCAGCCGACATGGTCTTGCCTGTGTTGACGATGGAAAGGCGGAGCCGAATCCCCTCCGAGGTTCATCACCCGAAAGCTGATTCTTTGCACAGCAGCGTTACTGTCTATTTTGGAGTGGCCGGGCTCTGTAAGTGTGCAAACGAGATTCGCACCTATTATTCACGAGCATTGAAGTTCACGCCGCGTGCCGCTTACCGGTCATGTCAAAGCCAATCGCCTTCATGACGGCAAGCGTCGTTTCAAGAGTCGGGTTGCCGTTCAGGCTCAAAGATTTGTATAATTGCTCTCTTGCAAGGCCTGTTTGTCGCGCGATCTTGGCCATACCCTTGGCCCGGGCCACCGCACCCAGAGCGCTTGCAATATGGCGTGCATCATGTGTTTCGAACGCGTCCGCAAGAAAGACCTCAATCGCCTCATCGGATTTCAGCATGTCCGCAGGATCAAAATCATAAATCTTCTCAGTCATTGCTCATCATTCCAATCTTTTGCGAGTTGTTTAGCCGTTTTAATATCTCGATCTTGCGTGCCCTTGTCGCCACCACACAAAAGCAAGACGATCTCAGCGTCCCGCTTCTGGAAATAGACGCGGTATCCGGGACCAAAGTGGACACGCAATTCGCTCACTCCTTCACCGACCGAGGCAATATCTCCCGTGAACCCGTTGGCAAGCCGCAAGAGACGCGCCGCTATCAGAGCTTTGGCCGTTTGGTCCTTGAGCTTTCGTTGCCACTTCAGGAACGTCTCTGTCTGTTTCATAACGGTCATAGAAATCGGTAATTTATAAATTACAAGAAGTCAATGCCGTATTGATAAGTCGGGGTTCTTACTCGTTCCAGTCTTCTGGATTTCAGATCATGGTAGCGCCTCGGGCGCGACATGACAGGAGGCCCGTTTTGCAAGAAACCGGCCGACAACGTTCGTAATGTGCTGAAGATGGAAAAGGCGGAGCCGACGCCCCGCCCGCGTTGTTCATCACCCGAAGGCCGACATTTGGTGTGCGGCGGCCTTACGGTCGATTGTGGCTCC
>JANOYJ010000310.1:0-5277 GCA_031428815.1 Phyllobacterium sp. | reverse complement strand
GCCACTGGTCGCCTTAATGCAGGATCAGGTTTCGGCGCTCAAGCTCGCGGGTGTGGCGGCGGAGACGATCAATTCGGCGGCGTCGCGCGAGGTCAATGTCGGGATTTGGCAGCGCGTTGCAAACGGCGAGGTGCGGCTTCTTTATCTTGCGCCGGAACGCTTGATGACAGCGCGGATGATTTCGGCTTTGCAAAGGCTCGGTGTGAATTTGATTGCTGTGGATGAAGCCCATTGTATTTCGCAATGGGGGGCCTCGTTTCGTCCCGAATATGAGGCCCTGCATGGCTTGCGCGAGGCGTTTCCGCAGGTGCCTATTGGTGCGTTCACTGCGACGGCGGACGACGCGGCGCGGCGGGACATTGTCGCCAAGTTACTTGGCGGGCAGGCGGAGGTTTATGTCTCCGGCTTTGACCGGCCCAATATTGCGCTGAATGTTGAGGTGAAGGAAAACACGAAGAAACAGCTGGCGTATTTTCTACAGGACCATGAAGGCGAAAGCGGCATTGTTTACGCCTTATCGCGCAAAAGCACCGAAGAGATTGCGGCGTTTTTAATAACGAAAGGTCATCGCGCCGTCGCCTATCATGCCGGTCTCAGCGCTGAAAAGCGCAGCGAGGCGCAGGATTTGTTCATGACCGATAAGGGCGTTATCGTCTGCGCCACAATCGCGTTCGGCATGGGTATCGACAAGCCTGATGTGCGCTTTGTGTTCCATGCCGATCTGCCGTCTTCGCTTGATGCCTATTATCAGGAGATTGGCCGGGCAGGGCGCGACGGGCGGGATTCTGTGGCGCATATGGTGTTCGGCCTTAGTGATATTCGCATGCGTCGGAGCTTTATCGACGAAAGCGATGCGGGCGATGATCATAAGCGCCGCGAACACCGGCGTTTGGAAGCGCTGGTGTCGTATTGCGAAGCGCCGTCATGCCGGCGGGTCAATCTGCTTGGCTATTTCGGCGAGGCGACAAGCCCATGCGGCAATTGCGATATTTGCAGCAACCCGGGCGAAACTTTGGACGGGACGCACGAGGCCCAGAAGATTTTGGCGGCAGTTCGGGCGAGCGGCGAGCGGTTCGGCTCGGTGCATATTGTCGATGTTTTGCTCGGCAAGGCGAACGACAAGGCGGTGACGTTTAATCATATCGATCTGCCTGTCTTTGGCACCGATACAGACCGGCAGCGGACGGAATGGCAGACCCTGATGCGCCAAATGGTCGGGGCCGGATTTCTGATTCACGATGTCGGCGGCTATGGAGGGCTATCAGTATCAGAGAAGGGGCGGGCGCTGATGCGCGGCGAGGGTGAGTTCCGCTACCGCCGCGACATGATCTGCACCAGCAAGCGCAAAACCCGTGCGACGGCGATGGCCGCAGCAGGATTCGAGCCACAACAGGACGCGCTGCTAAGCCGTCTCAAGGCATTGCGGAGTAAGTTGGCCGGTGCAAGACGGGTTCCGGCTTATGTGATTTTTTCTGACCGATCGCTCATTGATATGGCCATGCGCAAGCCGCTTGATTTGGAAGATTTCAGTGCTGTGCATGGTGTGGGGGCGGCGAAGTTGAAGGAATTTGGCAAGACATTTCTTGCAGAGATTGTACAGTTCGCTGAGACATAGATTTAATGCACTTAACTAGGCCAATGTTTTTCCCATTCGTCCCGCCAAATCCTGAATAAACTGAAACGCGACGCGACCGGAGCGGCTGCCGCGTGTGGTGGCCCATTCCAGTGCTTGGGTTTGAAGTGTGTTCGGTGCGATTTTTAGATCGTAGTGCTTCGCATAGCTTGTCACCATGTCGAGATATTCGTCTTGGCTGCATTTGTGGAAGCCGAGCCAGAGGCCGAAGCGGTCGGAGAGCGAGACTTTTTCCTCGACCGTTTCATATGGATTGATGGACGTGGAGCGCTCGTTTTCTATCATGTCTCTTGGAAGTAGATGGCGACGGTTCGAGGTGGCGTAGAAGACGACGTTGTCGGGGCGGCCCTCAACGCCGCCTTCAAGCGCGGCTTTCAATGATTTGTAACTGGTGTCTCCGATGTCGAAGGAGAGGTCATCGCAAAACAGGATGAAGCGGTAGGGTGCGTCACGGACTAGGGACATAAGTTTGGGCAGGCTGTTTATGTCTTCGCGGTGGATTTCGATGAGTTTCAACGGATGTGTACCGACCTTGAGCGCTAGGGCGATGTCGGCGTGCACGGCTTTGACCAGTGAGGATTTTCCCATGCCGCGCGCGCCCCAAAGCAGCGTGTTATTGGCAGGAAGGCCGGAGGCGAAACGATTTGTGTTGTCGTAAAGAATGTCACGGACATGATCGACGCCCCGAATGAGTTTCAGATCGACACGGTTGACCTTCAAGATCGGAGCGAGACGGCTTGAATCCGGCTCCCACACAAAGCAATCAGCAGAATCAAAATCGGGCCTTTCGAGCGGAGCAGGTGACAGGCGCGAGACTGCTTCAATCAGGCGTTCGAGATTGACATTGAGTGTTTTAAGGGCGTCGTCGCTCATCGGAGGCTTTCTTCTTCGGCTTTGCTCCGAAAAGCCGGGGCAAGGGTATGGTAACTCGCGGCGCGGCGTTGTATTGGCTGCGCCGGACATTATATTCCAGCGGCTTGCGTCAAAGCAAATCAGCGTGGAACCATTGCGGAGATTTCGATGTTTGTAACACCAGCCTATGCACAAACCGCCGTTGGCGCGGGCGGCGCCGACATGCTGATGAGCGTTTTGCCGTTCATTCTCATATTTGTTATCATGTATTTTTTCATTATTCGCCCGCAACGCACACAAATGAAGCAACGCGAGCAAATGCTGGCTGCGGTTCAAAAAGGCGATACAGTTGTTATCGGTGGCGGCGTCGTTGGCAAGATCACAAAAATCATTGACGACAAGGAAGCAGAAGTTGAGATTGCCACGGGCGTTAAAGTGCGTGTTGTGCGCTCGTTGATCGCGGACGTGCGCGCCAAGGGCACACCGGTCGCGGACAATAAGAACAGCTAAGATAGGCCGCTCGGCCGCCCGATAAGGTCCGTCGATAAGCGAAAGAAACGAGATATGCTGCATTTCGCCCGCTGGAAAACGATCATGATCTGGCTCACCGTTCTGGTGGCCGTCATTTTCTCGGTTCCGAATTTCTTTTCCCAGCAGCAACTTGATGCGATGCCGGATTGGCTGCCGAAGCGCACCATGTCGCTTGGCCTCGATTTGCGGGGCGGGTCACATATTCTGTTGCAGGTGGAGCGGGCAGATCTCATCAAGGACCGTGTTAATACGGTACGCGATGATGTGCGCCGGTTGCTGCGCGACGCCAAGGTTGAATATTCCGGGCTGGGCGCGGGGCCACAAAACGTCCGGGTTAAAATCAATGACGCAGCGAAAGTAGCGGAAGCGACAAAGGCTCTGGCACCTGTGATTGCGCCTGCCAATTCGACGCTGTTCGGTAGTGGCAATGTCGTTGAAGTGGAAATTGTGGAAGGCGAGGCGGGGCAACTCGATCTGAAGCTGACCGATGCCGGTATCGACTATCGTGTTGCTTCCGCTGCAAGTCAGTCAATTGAAGTTGTCGGGCGGCGCGTGAATGAGCTTGGGACAACCGAGCCGTTGATCCAAAGGCAAGGTGACGACCGGATATTGGTTCAAGTTCCGGGTTTGCAAGACCCGCAACGCCTGAAGGATATTCTGGGTCAAACTGCCAAGCTGAGCTTCCAGATGGTGGATGAAACCATGTCGGCGCAGGACGCGCTTGCCGGCCGGCCGCCATCCGGCTCGGAGGTCTTGTATTCTCAAGATGACCCGCCGGTTCCTTACGTTGTGGAAAGCCGCGTTATCATATCGGGCGAAAACCTTGTTGATGCTCAGGCGGCCTTCGACCAGCAGACCAACGAGCCGCTCGTATCCTTCCGTTTTGATACCAAGGGCGCGCAGCGTTTTGCTCAGGCCACTCAGCAAAATGTGGGCAAGCCGTTTGCAATTATACTCGATAATGAAGTCTTGTCGGCTCCAGTCATCCGCGAACCGATTCTTGGCGGTTCGGGTCAGATTTCCGGCAATTTCTCGGTTGAAGGTGCCAATGATCTTGCAGTTTTACTGCGCGCCGGTGCGTTGCCAGCAACGCTTACGGTGATCGAAGAACGCACAGTAGGTCCTGGACTTGGTGCTGATTCCATCCGTGCGGGCGCGATCGCGAGCGCGATTGCGGGTGTCATGGTTGTGGTGTTTATGTTGATCGCTTACGGCTTTTTGGGGCTTATTGCGAATATCGCACTGATCGCAAACGTTGCCATGGTGATTGCCGTTCTCTCCGTGCTTGGTGCGACGCTGACGCTGCCCGGTATCGCCGGTATTGTTCTCACCGTCGGTATGGCGGTTGACTCCAACGTTCTGATTTACGAGCGGGTGCGGGAAGAGCGGATGCAGGGCAAATCCTTTATCCAATCGATGGATCAAGGTTTTTCCCGCGCACTTGCGACCATTGTCGACTCGAACTTGACGACGTTTATTGCGGCAGCGGTGTTGTTCTTTCTGGGTTCCGGCCCGGTCAAAGGTTTTGCCGTAACGCTTGCCATTGGTATCATCACCACGGTTTTCACAGCGTTCACCTTGACCCGCTGGATGGTGGCGATCTGGATTAAGCGGCAGAAACCAAAGGAAATTCCGCGCGGACTGGTGCGCTTTGTGCCGGATGTGACGAGTATCCCGTTTATGAGTTTCCGGAACTACGCGTTTGCCTTTTCGATCTTTACATCGATTGGAGCGCTGCTGCTTTTTGCGACGATCAATATGAACTATGGCATCGATTTCAAAGGCGGATCGCTGATTGAAGTTCAGGCCAAGGGCGAGACGGCGAATGTCTCTGATATTCGCGACCGGCTCAGCGAATTGAACATCGGCGATGTGCAGGTGCAGGCTTTCGGCACCCCGCGCGAGGTGATGATCCGCGTTGAATCACAGGATTTAGGCGAGAATGCCGAGCAATCAGTAGTGACGCAGGTGCGTGAGGAGCTCGGTGCCGACTATGAATTCCGCCGCGTTGAAGTCGTGGGTGCGACGGTATCGGGTGAGCTGGTGCGCAATGGTTTCATTGGTGTCGGTGCCGCACTGGTGCTCATCCTAGCTTATGTCTGGTTTCGCTTTGAATGGCAGTTCGGCCTTGGCGCGATCATTGCAACGGGCCATGATATTGTGCTGACAATCGGACTGTTTGTCGTAACAGGCATGGAGTTCAGCCTCACCTCCGTCGCCGCCATTTTGACAATTATGGGCTATTCTTTGAACGATACGGT
>JANOYJ010000309.1:0-3854 GCA_031428815.1 Phyllobacterium sp. | reverse complement strand
GATAGAACGCAGAAAGCGCGCCGACGACGCCGACCATAACCGCCATTGGATGTGCATCGCGACGAAATCCGCGGAACAGGAATTGGAGTTGTTCGTGCACCATGGTGTGGCGCGTGACCGTCGTGTCGAAATCCACCTTCTGGGTCTTGTTCGGCAACTCGCCATAAAGCAGCAAATAGCAGACTTCGAGGAAGTCGCCGTGCTCGGCCAGTTGCTCAATCGGATAGCCGCGATGCAGCAAGATGCCTTCGTCGCCGTCAATATAGGTGATTTCGGATTCGCAAGATGCCGTGGAGGTGAAGCCCGGATCGAAGGTGAAGGCTCCGGCTTTTTTGAAAAGTGGCGCGATGTCGACAACGTCAGGTCCGATGGTTCCTTTGCGGATCGGTAGCTCGATGGTCTCGGAGCCGATGCTGAGGCTCGCGGAATCTGCACCCATGATATTTCTCCAAATGTCTCGGAACAGTATCCGGCAATTTTTGCACTGCAACAAGTATTTTAATTCTATCGCATTTGCGAAGACGCGCCAAGTTAGCCGAACGGTTTAGGCGCTGCTTGTACGCCCTCACTCTGACCGGTCGGGCATCATTGTTGCTCATTAAATATTGGAAATGTGACTCAGCGGGCACAGACTCGGTAAATGTCTGAACACCCCCACGCAGCCCCTGCGCCAAACTGATTTGGCGTCAAACCACTATACCATGTCTCTGCCATATTGGCGCGATGACAGGATGCTCTGCAACCGCCTTGCAAAGCCGCTTAACATTCGGATGCCGGCGGTAAAACGCGTTGTGGTTTTCCTCCCAGGTGACCAGCATCGCAGCATAAAGGTCAACGGCGCTGATTTGATTGCCGAGAATGTACGGGCCTTCGCCAAGTGCATCGGCAAAGACCGACCATTCAAACGCATTGCGTTCTGATGCCGCCGCCTTCACGCCTGCGCCACCATCATCATGCGTCGAATAGCGGTCGGCATAATAGATGCGCAGGACTGTCATATAGCTATTGGCCGCAAGATAGACCATCCAACGCAAATAGCGGGCACGTAGCGCGTCGGTCGTGAGCGGCGCAAGGTTGGCATGAGGCGCGAGATCGGCGAGATAGAGTGTGATCGCCGCTGATTCCGTCATGACGCTGCTGTCTGGCAGCACCAATGTGGGTATTTGGCCAAGCGGGTTTATTGCAAGAAGTTCGGCGGGCGGAGCGCTGTCGCCCCACCGGTTAATATCAATGATGTCGTAAGGCAGGCCAGACAGCGCCAATACTGCCTCGCATACGCTGGAACCGGATCCCGGGCGACCGTAGAGTGTGTAGCCTTTGGTCACGTGATCTGATCCTCAATGCGTCCGAGCGCCTCTTCGCGCCCGAGCACTTCCAAGACATCGAAGACGCCGGGCGATGTGGAACGACCGGTCAAGGCGGCACGAAGCGGTTGCGCGACTTTCCCAAGTTTCAGCGCCTTTTCCTCGACAAATTGGCGGACGATCGCATCAAGTCCCGTCGCCGTCCAATCCCCAGCGGCTTGGAACAGCGGAAAAATCTGGCGCAGAACATCAACACCTTCCACATTCAAAATCGCTATGGCTTTTTCATCCATCGGCAACGGTCGCTGGGCCACGAGATAGAGGGCGCTATCGGCGAGTTCGACCAATGTCTTCGCGCGCAGTTGCAGACCTGGCATCGCTTGGGTCAGCTGATGCCGCCATTTTGGGTCGGCGAGTTCCTTGACGTCGGCATAGTTTGACAGGAACGGGATAGTCTCAATCAACATATCTGTCAGCGCCTCCGGATCGGCATTGCGCATATGATGGCCGTTGACGTCGGTTAGATTGGCGAAGTCAAAGCGCGAGGCGCTCTTGTTGACATCCTTGACATCAAACCATTCGATCATCTGCGCGACCGTCATGATTTCGTCTTCGCCATGGTTCCAGCCGAGTTTGGCAAGATAGTTTAACAGGCCCGTCGGCATATAGCCCATTTCGCGATAAGCCTCGACGCCAAGCGCACCATGGCGTTTGGAGAGCTTGGCCCCATCCGCTCCGTGGATCAGCGGGATATGCGACATGGACGGCACTTCCCAATCCATGCCCTGATAAATAATGGTCTGCCGCGCGGCGTTAGTTAAATGATCGTCACCGCGAATAATGTGGGTGACGCCCATGTCATGATCGTCGACGACAACAGCATGCATATAGGTCGGGTTACCGTCGGAGCGAAGTAGAATAAAATCGTCCAAGTCCTTGTTTGGAAAACGAATATCACCTTGCACGGCGTCGTTTACTTCCGTCTCGCCCGTTTGCGGTGATTTGATACGGATAACGGGTTTGACGCCGGCTGGCGCTTCGGAGGCCGCGCGGTCACGCCAGCGACCGTCATAACGCGGCGGGCGCCCTTCCTTGGCGGCGAGTTCGCGCATGGTGACGAGTTCTTCCTGCGAGCAATAACAATAATAGGCCTTGCCACGCGCGACCAATTCTTCGGCGACTTCGCGGTGGCGCGCAACGCGCTCAAACTGCGATACCGCTTCGCCATCCCAGTGCAGGCCGAGCCATTTTAGACCGTCAAGAATAGCAGTTGTCGCGCTGTCTGTGGAGCGTTCACGGTCGGTATCTTCGATGCGCAGCAGCATTTTGCCGCCGGTATGCTTGGCATAAAGCCAATTGAACAAGGCCGTCCGTGCGCCGCCAATATGAAGATAACCGGTGGGCGAGGGGGCAAAACGGGTGACGACGGGTTTGGTCATATTCTTCTTTTCATTGAAACGAATTAGGTTTTGCAACCCAGTGGAAATGTGATTGCGGTTCATGTAGCATAGGCGGTGTTTGGCGCAAGCGTTTGCCGTGAGTTCGTGTATGGCGGGGGAGATCAAAGACGGTCTGGTCGATGAACGGCTGCTGTTTCGCCGCGACTTTGACGCGCCGCCTTTGGCTCTGGAAGGCGTCGTTCTCGCCTCGCCCAATCATTTACCGATACGCGTACTCGTGCCGTCAATTCCTCAGTTTCAGTGGCGCTTGACGACTTGGCGCGATGCCCTTGTCCAACTCGTCGGAATGGAGCAGGCGCGAGGAGCACTGTTTCATCTTATTCCCGTGTTTCTTGGTGCGGGTTCGGTCGTCTATTTCCTGATGGATTACGAGCCGATTTTCGCTCCCATCATATTTTTAGTGGTGGCATTTTCACTCGGAACCACGTTGGCAAGCGAGCGCCCTGTTCTGCGGGCGGTGATGATGGCGGGCGCTTTGTCGGCTACGGGGACATTGGCGGCGAAGTTTGAGACGTTTCGGCAGGAAACGATCCTATTGGGCGATCAAATCACGACAAGGGTCACGGGCAGAATTTTGTCGATTGAAAAGGTCGGCAGGGGTTACCGGGCAGTGGTGGAAATTATCTCCACGGAAAAGCCGGTGCTGAAATACCAGCCGGAACGAATGAAGATCACGTTGCGCAAAGCGCCTTTCGGGCTTCAGGCCGGAGACGGGATTAAGGCGCTATTTCTCCTGCGTCCGCCAACGGGACCGGTTCGCCCCGGTTCGTTCGACTTTGCCTTTGACAGCTATTTCGACCGCATCGGGGCGACGGGCATTTCACTCTCTGATGTCGAGAAAACGGAGATTGCGAGCGCGAGCTTCTTCGCCCGGTCAGGCTTTTGGTTCGAGCGGCAACGCACCATTATTGCCGAACATGTCCGCCGGCAGATTCCGGGGCAAAGCGGTGAAATGTCTGCGGCGCTGATTACCGGGCTGACCGGTGGAATTGATGCTGACACCAATGAAGCCATGCGGGTGTCGGGTCTTGCGCATGTTACGTCCATTTCCGGGCTGCATATGGCGCTAGTGGCAGGTGTCGTGATGGGT
>JANOYJ010000308.1:0-2109 GCA_031428815.1 Phyllobacterium sp. | reverse complement strand
TAGTAATTACAGATGGTGCGATTTTCAAACGATTATTTCTTCAGCGTATAAACATGCTCTTCCGTCGGAAACGCCCGCGACTTCACGTCTTCGGCATAGGCGGCCACCGCCGCTTCAATCGCATCGCCGACTGCCCCGTATTTTTTCACGAACTTCGGCACACGCGGGTTCAGACCCAACATGTCTTCCAAGACCAGTATCTGCCCGTCACATTGCTTGGATGCACCGATGCCGATGGTGGGGATCGGGCATTCTTTGGTGATTTCAGCGGCGAGAGGCTCGACTATACCTTCAAGAACCACCGCAAAGGCCCCGGCCTCAGCAACCTGTCTTGAGTCTTCCTTGATGAGCGGCCATTGCGCGACATCACGGCCTTGGGTCTTGAACCCGCCCATCGTGTTGATCGCCTGCGGGGTCAAGCCGATATGGGCCATCACCGGAATGCCGCGCTCGGCGAGGAAGAAAATGGTCTCTGCCATGCGCCGGCCACCCTCGATCTTCACTGCGCCGCAAGCGGTTTCTTTCATAATTTTCGCCGCATTGCGAAACGCAACAGCAGGACTTTCCTCATAGGTGCCAAAAGGCATGTCGACAACGACCAGTGCCTTTTTTGACCCGCGCACCACGGCGCGGCCATGCATAATCATCAGGTCCAGCGGCACGCCGATGGTTGAATCCATACCGTGCATGACCATGCCCAGTGAGTCGCCCACAAGGATGAAGTCGGCATAACGATCAACGATCGCCGCTGTATGCGCGTGGTAGGACGTGAGCGACACGATGGGTTCACCGCCTTTGCGGGCGCGGATGTCCGGGGCGGTCAGGCGGCGGGTGACAACTTCGATGCTCATAAAATACTCCTGTTGGCGGGGAGACTAAGGGCAGATGACCCGATTATCAATGAGGCGGACTTTGCCGAATTTTACCGTGAGCAGGACGACGGCGGGCGCGGTGATTTGGCCGGTGATTTTGTTCAATGTCGCGGCATCGCGGATGTCGACGGCTTCAACTTCACCAAGCGGCTCAGATTCGAGCATGGAAACAACAAATTTTCGGATAGCCGACGCCGAACGCTCGCCAAGCAGCAACATTTCCTCAGCACGGATCAGCGCCCGGTTCAGCACCGGCGCGGCGGCGCGGTCTTCAGAGGTCAGGCGGACATTGCGCGAGGAGCAGGCGAGTCCATCTTTTTCACGCATCGTCGGGACCGGAACAACGGTGACGGGCATGTTGAGGTCGGCTGTCATGCGTTTGATGACGGCGACCTGCTGGAAATCCTTTTCGCCGAAAAAGACTTCATCAGGCTGGGCGATGTTGAACAGCTTGTTGCAGACGGTGGCGACGCCCCGGAAATGGCCGGGGCGGAGCTTGCCCATCAGGACTTTGGAGAGCCTCGTGGTTTCAACGATGGTCTCTTCGTTGCCGGGATACATTTCTTCGACCGAAGGCGTGAACACAAAGTCCGCACCCTCCGCTTTCAGCATCGTCAAATCGCGGTCAAGATCGCGGGGATATGTGGAGAGGTCTTCATTGGCGGCAAATTGAGTCGGATTGACGAAAATGGTGACGACGGTGATGTCATTGCGGGATTTCGAGGCTTTGACGAGCTCCATATGGCCAACATGGAGATAGCCCATGGTGGGGCAAAGACCGACGGTTTTGCCTGAACGGCGGTGCGGGACAAGTGCTTCACGCAGTGCGGCAATAGTGGAGATAACCCGCATGCGTCACCCAATCTCCACATCCAACCCGACATCGAGTGTCGGGGCGGACATGGTGATTTTGGAGGTGGAGATGTAATCGACACCGGTTTCGGCGACGGCTTTGATTGTGTCAAAGGAGATGCCGCCGGAGGCTTCAAGAATGACTGCGCTGTTGGCGAGTTCTACTGCTTTTTCAAGCAGTTCCGGCGCCATGTTATCAAGGAGAATCACGTCTGGCTTTTCGGTCAACGCTTCGCGCAATTGGTCAAGCGAGGTGACTTCGCACTCGACTTTGACGAGATGCCCCGCAAAGGCCTTGGCCGCGCGAATAGCTTTGGCGACGCCGCCTGCGACGGCGATATGGTTGTCCTTAATGAGAATGGCATCATCCAATCCATAGCGGTGC
>JANOYJ010000307.1:0-2761 GCA_031428815.1 Phyllobacterium sp. | reverse complement strand
AGCTTTGAACAAATGGTCAACGACCTTGTTCTGAATACCCGGTCCTGCTTGAGATGCCCATCGGATTAAGCGATGCGCATCCATAGTATTAGGCGCAAATTTAATCGCATCGAAATCATAATTAATGCCGACCTCTCGCCCCAACTCGACGAGTTGTGCATGCGCTTGGGCAAGGCGCGGGCCGGTCCCGAACTTCGCCTCCATATAGGCTTTCCGGTCGACGCCGGTGCGCGGGATAGTGGGGTCGAGTTGGTAAGGACGCCAGTGAATTTCCGCGCTCACGTCCGGCAACGCTTTCAAGGCTGCTTCAAGGCGCGCCTTGCCGAGATAGCACCATGGGCAAACGACATCCGATACAATGTCAATTGTTACTTCTGTCATGAATAACTCCGACAATTCTATGTTTTACGAGTCACGAAACTACGGCTTCGCCCACCATGTTGCCAGTTGATAACCAAAAAGAGGCGTCGTTTCTGGATGCTGAACCTTGTCCCATTTGGCGAGCCATTGTTCGCCCAAATGATGCAGCGGGACAAAAAACTGGCCCGAAATCAGGATGCGATCAAGTGCATGCACGGCGCTGACAAAGTCTTCGCGGTTGCGCGCCTTACCCATGGCAACAATCATCGCATCGATAGCAGGATCAGCGACGCCGGCATAGTTGAACGAGCCTTCCGTATCCTTGGACGCGGTGCCCCAGCGGCCTGCCTGCTCGATGCCTGGTGAGAGGGACGCCGAAAACGTTGCAAGGATCATGTCATAATCCCAAGTCTGGCGGCGTTGCTGATATTGGGCGTCATCGACGGTTCGGATTTGTATGTCGATGCCGACCTTGCCAAGTGTCCGCTGATAGACAAGAGCGAGCTTTTCTTCGCTTTCGTTGGCGGTCAGAATTTCAAACACGAGTGGCTTGCTATCCGCGCCGACCATCTTGGAATCCTTAACACCATAACCCGCCTCTTTGAGGAGGGTCACAGCCTTCATGATGACGTCACGGTCACGACCCGAGCCATCGGTCTCACTCGGCCTATAGGTGCCGTCCATGACGGTTGGCGACACTTTATCGGGGAACGGTTGAAGCAATGCCTTTTCTGCATCGGTGGCAGGCCTGCCAAGCGCGGAGAGTTCGGAGTTCTGCCAGAATGATCCCGTGCGGGCATACTTGCCTGAAAACAGATTCTTGTTGGTCCATTCGAAATCATACAGCATTGCAAGAGCGGTACGGACTTTGATGTCCGAAAAGATTGGACGGCGCGTGTTGAAGACGAAACCGAACATGTTCGCAGGCGTTCCGGCGGTAAAAACTTCCTTCGTGACTTTGCCTTCGGTCACAGCCGGGAAGTTGAAATTCGTTTCCCACTTTGCAGGATCGCTTTCCGGAAAAACGTCAAACAGTCCCTTCTTGAACGCCTCGAATTGCGCGGTCTCATTGCGGAAATAATCGACAGTGATCGTATCGTAATTATCGACACCTTTTTTGACTGGAAGGCCCTTGCCCCAATAGGCCGGATTGCGCGTATAAACGATGCGCTCGCCCGGCGTGACGGGGCCGATTAAATAGGGACCGGAACCAATCAGCGGTGCCATCGAGGTTTCGTCAAACGTGGCCGCATTTGTGGCGTGTTTCGGGATAATCGGCGTGAGGCCCAATATCAGTGGAAATTCACGGTCAGACTTTTCGTTGAGCGTAAATTTGACGCCATAATCGCCGGTCTTCTCGATCTTGGCGATTTTATCCATGCGCTTCGAATACGGCGGACGGCCTTTTGCAGTGAAAGTTTCATACGTGAAAATCACATCTTCAGGTGTGACAGACGTGCCATCCGACCATTTGGCATCGGGATTAATCTGAAACTCTACCCAAGTGCGCTCAGCATCCGTATTAATGCTTGATGCGAGAAGGGGATATAGGGTGAAGGGCTCATCAGCCGAGCGTTGCATCAGCGATTCAAACACGAGATTTCCAAAGGCCGTATCGATGACACCCCGTGCTGTAGTTCGCATGCTTTTGAGGATGAACGGGTTGAGATTGTCGAAGGTCCCGATCACGCCGTAGCTGATCGCACCACCCTTGGGGGCATCCGGATTGACATAGGGGAAGTTGGCAAATCCCTCGGCAAGCGCCGGTTCGCCATGCATGGAGATACCATGCTTCGGTTCCGCTAACCCGCCACCGAATGTCAAAAACAAGATAGATGTACCGACGAGTGTTGTCTTTAAAAGATGACGCATAATTTCATCCCGTGTTGAATTTTGTCCAATAGGACGGATTGATTCGTATTTATAGCCAAACTTAACAGTTGGAGTGAGAGTCGAATAGCTTTGAGGGTTCAAGCACCTTGGTCAAGTCCTATTGCAAAACCTCGAGTCAAATTATCCAACTTGTTTGAATTACTCGCCAAGCCTCTGGATTTGCCGCGCTTCACGGTATAACAGGCATGCTTGAGCATCACGGTCATGCTGTTGCCGTATTTCGACAACAGGAACCGCGCACGTCGTGGCCACTCGCCGCGTTGATTTGAAAAGGAAATATGATCGATGTCGAGCGCAATGAACGCGACAACCAAGGCTCTTTCACTCGCAGCCTTTGTTCTATCTGTCTTGGGCACGAATAGTGCATTTGCACAGCAGGCGGGTCAACCTCCGCAGGGTTGGTTCAAAGTCTGCGCGATGCAGGATGAGAATGATATTTGCAATACTCAAAAGGTTGTGTCAGGAGATTGGCGCCAGCTTATCTCGGCATTCAGCCGGATTGATGTGA
>JANOYJ010000306.1:0-2734 GCA_031428815.1 Phyllobacterium sp. | reverse complement strand
TGTTGACCCATACCACCTTCAGCTTGAAGTCTGGATTGACGGATTGAGCACCGAGCAGGAATGAGTTGATGCCCTGAACCACTTCCGGAATCGGGAAGGATGCGATGTAACCGGCAGTGCCGGTCTTCGACATTTTTCCGGCGATCTGGCCGATAATGTAGCGGCCCTCATAAAAGCGAGAATTATAGGTCGCAAGATTTGGGCCGGACTTATAACCGGTGGCATGTTCAAACTTCACATCCGGGAACTTCTCAGCGATTTTTACCGTCGGATCCATAAAACCGAACGAAGTGGTGAATACCAACTTGCAGCCGGAACGGGCGAAACGCTCAAGTGCGCGTTCGGCATCCGGGCCTTCCGGAACGTTTTCGACAAAAACGGTCTCGACCTTGTCTCCAAGTGCCTTGTCTACTTCCAAGCGTCCAACTTCGTGCGCCTGTGTCCAGCCGCCATCCGATTTCGAACCGACATAAAGGAAGCATACCTTGGCTTTCTCTTGCGAATAAGCGGCGCCTGCGGACAAAAGGAATGTGGCTGCTGCCAGTCCTGTGATAATTTTCTTCATTGTTTTGAACCTCTTCTGTTTCCACCAATTTGGAGCAATCCCGAACTTTAGTGGTCGGGTTTTATTTTAGCGATCAGGAACAAACGGCCGCCCCAACGAGGCCGGTGTGTTCATCATAGTCAATCGCCGATTTCCGGAAATCAACACCAACACTATCACCGTCGCCAAATAGGGCAACGAGGAAAGAAGCTGGGAAGGTATGCCAAGACCAAGCGCCTGTGCATGCAATTGCAAAATGCCGACTGCCCCGAACAAATAAGCACCTGCAACAAGTCTGATTGGACGCCACGAGGCGAACACGACAAGCGCCAGTGCAATCCAGCCCCGCCCCGCCGTCATGTTCTCCACCCATTGCGGCGTGTAGACCAAAGACAAATGCGCGCCAGCAAGTCCGGCACAGGCACCGCCGAAGATCACGGCGAGATAGCGGACGAGAATGACTTTGATCCCGAGCGCATGCGCTGACGTGTGGCTATCACCCACGGAGCGTAGCGTGAGGCCTGCACGGGTTTTGAACAGAAACCAGACCACGCCCAACGTCAAAATTATTGACAGATAAAAGATCGGATCTTGGCCAAACAAGAGACGGCCAACCAGCGGAATATCAGAAACGAAGGGAATGTGCAGCGACGGCAGTTTGATACCCGCCTGCCCCACAAAACTTTCGCCGATGAGGCCGGAGAGTCCAAGACCGAGCAAGGTGAGCGCAAGTCCGGTCGCCACTTGATTGGTGACGAGCGAGAGCGCCAGAACTCCGAACAGCAGCGAGAACAGTGCCCCCACAATAACTGCGGCAATCATGCCGATCCAAGGCGAGCCGGTGATTTGCGCAACGGCAAAGCCCGATACCGCGCCCATGACCATCATGCCCTCGACACCGAGATTAAGAACCCCGGACCGCTCAACCACGAGTTCACCCAAGGACGCAATGAGCAAAGGCGTGGCAGCAGTGGCAATGGTAAGAAGAATTGCTTCGGTCATTAACATATCAGGCTACCTTTCCCTGAGGCACTTTCGCGCCGAATGACAACGAGATACTGTAATTGATGAGCGTGTCGCAGGCGAGAACAAAGAACAGCAACATGCCTTGGAACACGCGTGCGAGTTTGTCCGAAATTCCCAGTTCAAACTGCGCCGCCTCGCCGCCAAGATAGGTCAGCGCCAGCACCAGGCCTGCTGCGATAATGCCAAGCGGATTGAGACGGCCGAGGAAAGCGACGATGATTGCGGTGAAGCCATAGCCCGGCGAGATAGATGGTTGCAGCTTGTTGATCGCGCCGGAAACTTCGGCAATCCCGGCAAGTCCCGCGCAAGCGCCGGAGACGATGAACGCGAAAAAGACCATGCCAGATGTCGAGAAGCCCGCAAATTTTCCCGCTCGAGGCGACGCCCCCAAAACTTTGATCTCAAACCCCTTGAGTGTCTTTGCCGCCATGAACCAAACCAGGATCGCGGTAACAATAGCGAACACAAAACCCCAGTGCGCACGGCCTGAACTCGACCAAATTTCCGGTAGAATCGCCATCGGATGAAATGTGCGGGATTCCGGAAAGTTCGTCCCGCCCGGATTGCGCCAAGGACCGCGCACCATCCAGTCGAGAAACAACTGCATGACATATACGAGCATCAAACTGGTCAGGATTTCGTTGGTCGAAAACTTCACTTTGAGAAATGCCGGAATAGCGCCAAACGCTGCGCCGCCGATCATTCCCATCATCATCATGATCGGCAAAATGTACCAGCCTTGCACATCCGGAAACATGATCGGCATCACAGAACCGAACAGAGCACCGGCAACAAACTGGCCTTCCGCGCCAATGTTCCAGTTGTTCGAGCGATAAGCGACGGAGAGACCCACCGCGATTAGAATCAACGGTCCCGCCTTGATGGCAAGTTCATGCAGCGACCATTCTTCGATGAGTGGTTTGACGAAGTAGATAAACAGCCCGTCGAAAGGGTCTTTCCCCGACAATAGGAAAAGCACAAACCCAAGCACAAGAGTCATGCCAAACGCAATGAAGGGTGAAAGCGCACTAAATAGCGCTGAACGTTGCGGGCGCTTGGTCAATTGCAAGGAAATCATGCCGCTGCCCCGCCCATCAAGAGACCGATTTGTTCAAGCGTGGTTTCCGAAGCCGGTGTCGGTGGGGACAGACGTCCATGGTTCAT